>JAHEHB010000088.1:7792-15156 GCA_024644775.1 Deltaproteobacteria bacterium | reverse complement strand
CCGGTTGGTTTTGTTAGAATTTCGTCATCGACTTGACTAAATTTCTGTTTCAACCGATATAAGGGGTACTTTATGTGCAAGGAGGCGTCTGATGGATTACATCGACTGGCTGCAAGACAATTGCCCGAAGAAAATCATGACTTCAGATCGGGCGGTATCAAATATAAAACGGGGAAGCCGGATTTTTGTCGGCACAGGCTGCGGGGAACCTCAACATCTGATTCGAGCAATGGTCAATAATCCAATTCTGCAAGACATTATGGTCTATCAAATGCTTTCCTACACGCTGGCCCAGTTTGTGGACGACCCTTCCTTTTTGAGACGATTTTCGCTTAAGCTGTTTTTTATCAGCAGTACGATGCGCAAAGCTGCCTTTGAGGGAAAAATTGACTACATTCCATCGTATCTTTCGCAAATCCCAAGACTTTTCAAAAGCCAACGTATCGGTCTGGATGTCGCGCTCATACAGGTGAGCCCACCGGATCGGTTCGGATACTGCAGTCTGGGCGTGTCGGTGGATATTACCCGGGCCGGACTGGAAAGTGCAAAGTTTATTGTCGCGCAAATCAACCCCAGGATGCCTCGAACCTGGGGAGATAGTTTTGTACATGTCGATGAGATCGATTGTCTGGTGTTACATGAAGAGCCCCTCGTGCAAGCATTGCCAAGAATAGGAGACAATGAAGTTTCCAGACGAATCGGACATTATGTTTCACAGCTCGTGGAAGATGGAGCGACGCTTCAAATCGGGTTCGGCAATCTGCCTTATGCCATATTACAGCATTTGGACGGCAAACAGGATTTGGGAATTCACACGCAAGTGATCACCGATGGGTTTCTGCCCCTCTTTGAAAAAAATGTGATTACCAATAAGAAAAAATCACTCCTTCCCGGAAGAGTCGTTACGTCACTCTGCATGGGTTCCGAAAAGCTTTACAATTATGTGGACAACAATCCCATTTTTTATTTTCGTTCCTCTGAATTTGTTAACGATCCCACAGAAATTGCCCGAAACGACAACCTCATATCCATCAGTTCTGCACTGGAGGTCGATTTGACCGGTCAGATCTGTTCTGATTCTGTAGGATATCGGTTTTATAGCGGTATTGGTGATCAGGTCGATTTTCTAAGGGGAAGCGCCATGTCTCAAGGAGGATTTTCCATCATTGCGCTTCCATCTACCGCCCAAAACGGCAATGTATCCCGTATTGTATCGCATCTAAGTGAAGGAGCCGGGGTTGCCACGACCCGAGGGGATGTAAATTTTGTCATCACTGAATACGGTATTGCAGAACTTCAAGGGAAAAGCATTTATCAACGGGTTATGGAGCTTGCACAGATTACCCACCCAAAATTTCGTGAAGACATAATTGAGGTTGCCAAAAAACATCACTACATATTTGCGGACCAACTGCCACCGTCCCAACAAGATTTACTGTTTATCGAGAATTATAAGAGCACGTTAAAGGTAAGAAACGGAAAAATCGTGGAATTCCGACCATTGTTGCCGTCAGATGAAATTGCCTATCGCAATTTTTTCTACTCATTGCAGGAAAAGACCATCTATATGCGGTTTTTTTATCGGGTGAAACTATTTTCACATGAAGTGGTCCAGCAGCAATGGGCCAGCGTGGATTACAGAAAGAATATGTCTATTGTTGGCCTTGTGCAAAGAGCGGGGCACAAGGAGATTGTGGCGATTGGCTCCTATGCGGAAGCGGAGCCGGATCGAGCTGAAGTTGCGTTTGTGGTACGGGAGGACTATCAAAATCTGGGAATCAGTTCTTATTTGTTGGAAGTTTTGGAAACCATCGCCAAGGAGAATAACTACAAGGGATTTCTGGCAACGGTCCTTAGTGAAAATTCTCCGATGATTCATGTGTTCAAAAAAAGATACCCAGACGCAACGGCAAAGACCACTGGCGGAGAGGTTACGATACAGATGAAATTCACAGATAAAATCGCCGCCTCCGAAACCGACCTAAATTGAGCGTTTCAGATTTTAAAAAAGGGATCACTTGGCTTTTATTTTCAATGAGTTCGATCGATAGGCTGTCCTGAGGTCCGTATCACTCGTGTCGTTGCAAACTCAGCCGTGAGGCTCCGCGTAATAACCTTGTGAGGTACCTGTTAAATCTGGAATGATATCGCTATGCAAATCGGCTCAACAGAATGGAAGCGGCTTCTTCAACGTGGCGCTAAGGCGATGCGTCTTGAAATCGGGGCTGTAATGTTTGACCAATTTGCCGTTTACGCTGCAACACTCATGCACTGGAGCCGAACCGTAAATTTGACAGCGATAAACGATCCAATAGAGGTGGCTGTAAAACATTTCCTGGATTCAATGGCACCGGTAACGTTCCTTTCCCCCAATGCTTCACTGCTTGATATCGGTTCTGGTGGGGGATTTCCCGGTATTCCCTTAAAAATCATCGTCCCTGACTTATCGGTTTGTCTCATGGAATCTTCCAGAAAAAAAGTCAGCTTTTTGAAACATGTTATTCGAATATTGCACCTTCAGAACATTGAAGTTAATGAGGGACGAGCCGAAGATTTTTCTCTGGAAGCACCGTTTGGCGTCATTGTAAGTCGTGCCGTATCCAATTTGGGTCAGTTGATTGAAATCGGCCGACCATTGCTTGCGGATGATGGGATGATCGTTGCGTTTAAAGGAAAAGATATTAAAGCGGAAATTGAGACAGCGCGTTCTCGAACGATTAAGAATACCTTCGGATCCAAACGGATCGGCGATCTATTTTCATTCGAAATCAGAAACTACATTCTTCCATACCTTAAGATTGAAAGATCTCTCGTTATGATCAGAAAAATTTGATTCTCTATTTTTAAAATATTAAATTCGATATTTTTTTGCATCGGATCTCCTCATTTTTATTGACGGCATATCTAAAATTCTATACGATTTTGTGTGCTTTTATCCACGGCAGGATATGCCCGTGTATTAGCACTGAAACCCCAGAAACGCACCTCTTTAGCTTGAAAGGAGCAGCGCCATGAGCACCGCCAACATCATGTCAACCCCCTTAAGATATCTGGACAAAGCCCTAAACGGCCTGCGTGATCTGGGCCTGATGCCCGAAAAACCGGACGAAATGCCGATCATCGCCCTGATCAACCAGATCAGCGATCTGGACGAGGAAAAAACCATTGCCATCGCCCGTACCCTCACCAACACCACGGTTTTTAACGAGGTGGTGCGCGAGCAGATCACGGCCATGAACGTGGGCGAACGCTACGAAACCATCACTAACGCCTTTAACAGCATCCGCGACGATGCCAAGTCCATGGTCGAACAGCTCGACGACGGCAAGATCGACACCCTGGAGCGGCTCTCCAACTTCTGGATGAAGGTTACTCGCGGCGATGTTCCCAGCCGTTTTCGCAAGATCAAGAAGACCTATCTGGAGGTTTCGACCGATACCAAGGACCAGATGGAGCGCGAGAGCCAGATTCTCGAGGCGTACCGGGATTTTCGCGGGGCACTGAAAGAGTCACAGGTGATGGCCTTCCAGGTGCTTAAAAAAGCCGAAACCGCCGTCGAGGTGGACAAGGCCCGTCTGGAAGAAGCCGCCAAGACCCTGGAAGCTTACACCGGCGACGACCGCGAACAAATTGCCAAACTGGAGCTTACCCGCGACGAACGGCTGCGCGAACTGCAGGAGGAAGACAAACGCTATCAGATCGTCAAGGACCTGGCCGAGAACCTGTCGGTGAGTTACAACACCACCGAAGTGGTCATGGCGCGCCTGGCCCAGACCAGTGACGTCAAAGAGCGTGTTTACTCCCAGGCGGTCTCTTTCTTCGGCACCAACGAAACTGTGTTCACAGCCTTAAACGCCTCTTTTACCAGCCTGCAGGGACTGCATGAGGGTACTGAAACCCTAAATGCCATGAAGGAGGGTATTAACCAGAGTCTGGAGACCTTGGCCGATGTGGGGGATGAGGTTCAGGAAAAGGCCTTACGAGCCGGCTATGGACCAACCATCAAGGCTGAAAGCATCAAGAAGCTGCTGGATTCGGTGATCAATTTTCAGGAAAAGTCCCGTTCGCTGATTGCCGAGATGCGCGATTTAAGTACCCACAACGAGCAGGAGATCCGCCAGGCGGTGGAAGACGGCAAGCGGCGTATGGTGCAGTTGACCGCCGCTGGAAAGTAGTTGCCCATGAGTGACACCGATCAATCCCAGAAAATCGAACTCAACGAAGTTATGTTGGCGATGGATGTGGTGGACACACTGCGGCACCAGCAGTCTGTCGTCGATCGAGAACTGGGGGCTGAGGATCACGACCAGGCGCTGATCGAAAAGGTCCGCAAAATCTACGCCGACCAGGGGCTTACGGTATCCGACGACGTCATCGCAGAGGGCGTAAGAGCCCTTCGCGAGGAGCGTTTTACCTACCGTCCCCCGGAAAAGAGTTTCCAGTTGACCCTGGCGTGTGTGTACATAAACCGCGGACGCTGGGCCAAACGAGGGGCGTTGATGATCGTGGCCCTGTTGGCGATTTACCTGGTGTACCAGTTCGCGGTGGTGGCGCCGCAGAAGCGGACCCGGCAACAGCAACAGCGAGCCCTTCAGGAACTCAAGGCCATGCCGGCAAAGCTGGCTGACCAGCGGGACAGCGTGCTGGCCGAGGCGCGTGAAGATGAGGCCCGGCAGCAAGCCGACGTGTTTTACAAAAATGCCATGGCCGCCGTGTCAGACCAGGATGTCACAGCCGCGGAGAATGGATATGCATCCCTTCGGCAGCTTTACACTCAGTTGACCCAGCAGTACCAGCTGCGCATCGTTTCCCGTCAGGACACGCCTAGCGGCGTATGGAGAATTCCCGAGAACAACCCCAAAGCGCGCAACTACTACATTGTCGTCGAGGCTGTTGCTGCCGATGGAAAACGGCTTTCTCTGCCCGTCACCAGTGAAGAAGACGGCAAAACACGCACCGTTGAGCAGTGGGGACTGCGGGTCGAACCCGCTGTCTTCAAGCAGGTCAAGCGCGACAAGATGGACGACGGCATTATAAACCGCAACGTTTTCGGGGTTAAAAAGCGCGGCTACTTGACCCCCCAGTACGTTATCCCGACCACAGGCGGAGCCGTTACCCAGTGGTAGATCCGCTTTGCGGATCGTTGGCAATTCGTTGCGTTGTCAGATAAAGACAGGGTAATCGGTTACCTGACAACGGACATCTGGTATCAGCCTGCTGCCAACCGCTTCTGTTATCAAACGCCTTTGTTCAACGAGGAGTGTTATAAAATGATCACCGGCAGAGACACGCTACAGGAAATCAACAACCATGTACTGCAAGTTCAGTCCCGGATTGACGACGCCGACCGGGAGATGGACAGTCTGAACGCTCAGTTAAACCGTTTGCGCATCGAAACGGCAGAGCAGTATCGACAGTTGGCAAAGTTTAGGCTCGACGAGATCCGTGCCGGCAACGTGACGGCCCGGCTGAATAAGGCTCATCTGGCTGTGCCGGCTTTCATCGACCAGCACAAACAGGCTTTGGACAACCTTAAAAAGGATATCACCCAGGGGCAGCAGCGCCAGCAGATGTTGGAACAGCAGCGCGAAACCCGGCGCGATGCACGTGACAAGGCGGCAGACATCCTTCAGAAACAGATCCAGAAGAGCAAATCGGCACTGGAACAGACCGGGGAGTATCGCCGCCGACAGGAAAAGGCCGCCACCGCCGCTCAAGTGGCACGACGGGCCGATAAAAAAGCGTCCCAGTCCGAAGCCGACCTCGCCAGCAAGGGCAAGCCTTATCAGAACGATGCGCTTTTCACGTACCTGTGGGAGCGCCGCTACCTGACGCCAGACTATCGGTACGGCGGTATTGTCCGCATGCTGGACGGATGGGTGGCCCGATTGATTCATTTTAAGGAAGCGCGTGCCGACTACCACATGTTAAACGAGCTCCCCCAGCGTTTGAGAGAACATGCCACCGAAGCGGCCAGGAAGGCCGAACATCAGCAGCGGTCCTTACTGGCAATGGAAAAACAGACTGCCGAAAAAGACGGTGTGGCCGCTTTACAGGCTGCCTTGGATACGGCGGAAAAACAAGTACAGAAAGTCAATGACGACATCGAGGCCGAAGAGAAGCAATACCAGGAACTGCTGGGCCGAAAGAACGATTTTGCTGCCGGCGAGGATGAATACACACGAAAGGCCGTGGCCATGATGACCGCCGAGTTGGAGCGTGAAGACACCATTGCGCTTTATCAGCAGGCGCAGAGCACGCCTCGACCCGAGGACGACGGCATCGTGATGCGGCTTCACCAGCTGCAGCAGGAGCAAAGAACCATAACCGACCGCATTACTGAACTAAAAACCGATCAGCAGCAACAGCGAAAGGCGCTGTTGGAGCTTGCCAAACTGCGCGAAAGGTTTCGCCGAAACAACTACGATGCCCGATCTTCCTCTTTTCCCGCCAACCTGGGGCTGGGGATCCTGCTGGGAGAGATCCTGCGCGGCGGCCGATCTTCAGGCAGCGCCTGGGACCGTATTGACAATGCCCAGAAGTGGGATTTTCCCGATGTCGGTGGTTCCAGCGGCGGTGGTTTCGGAGGATTCGGTGGCTTCAGCAGCGGCGGCGGATTCGGCGGCGGCGGTTTTCGCACTGGCGGTGAATTTTAACCCGCTGCGCATGAGCAAAGAAACTGATCGAAAAAAGGAGATTGCACCATGACCAATTACAACGTCACTGAAATCGAGGGAATCGGAGAAGTTTATGCGGCAAAACTCCAGCAGGCCGGCATCAAAACGGTCAATGATGTTCTGGTTAAGGGTAAAACCGTTGGGGATCGTAAGGCGTTGGCGGCAGAAACCGGCATCGATGCCAAGCTTATTTTGAAATGGGTCAACATGGCGGACCTGTTCCGGGTGAAAGGCATCGGCAAGGAATATTCCGAACTTTTGGAAAAAGCCGGTGTGGACACCGTCAAGGAGCTACGAAATCGCAATCCGGAAAACCTGCTGGCCAAAATAGAGGAAGTCAATGCATCCGGCCGTCAGCTGGTGAGATCCCTGCCGACATCTAAAACTGTTGCATCCTGGGTCGAGACGGCCAAAACTCTCGATCCCGTAGTCACTTACTGAATTGCAAACAACTAACATAAGGAGAAGACCATGACCAATTTCAGCGATATTCTCGGAACCCTCATGCAGTCCGGCATGTCCGCATCGACTACCGGGCGCCTGAAAAATGCCCTGAGCGCCGGCGGATCGTCGTCCGGAAGCTCTCTTGCCGGCCTCGGCGGTGGTATAGGCAATGCCCTGTCGGGATTGCTGGGTGGCGGAACGGGTGGTATCGGTGGCATGCTTCAGGACGTGCTGGGTGATGCA
>JAHEHB010000088.1:0-7782 GCA_024644775.1 Deltaproteobacteria bacterium | reverse complement strand
AACAAGCTGGCCCTTGGTGGGTTGGGAGCCCTGGCCGGGTCACTGCTCGGCGGTGGAGGCGGCTCGATCAAGGGCGCTTTAGGCGGTGGTGCTATGGCTGTTTTGGGCGCCATGGCCTTTTCAGCCCTCAAGGGCTCCGGTAGTGCTCCTGAAGCTCAAGAGGTGCCGGTGGGCCTGCGCCAGCCCGAAAACACGCAACAGGAACAGGAACTCGAACAGGGTGCCGAGCTTGTTTTAAAAGCTATGATCAACGCGGCCAAGGCCGACGGACATATCGACCAGTCTGAAATTCAACGCATTCTCGGTAAACTGGAAACGGCCGGCGCCGACAGCGATGCACGTGATTTTGTGATCAATGAGATGAACAAACCACTGGACCTTGACGGCATCGTGGCCGCAGCCGGGATGAGCCCCCAGCTATCCGCCCAAGTCTATGCGGCCTCTCTACTGGCCATCGAGGTGGATACCCCGGCCGAACGCCAGTACCTGCAACAACTAGCCGGCGGTCTGGGCCTCTCACCGGAGGTGACATCCCGGCTGGAAAAGACGGTTGGGTTATAGAATTTTAACGATTTAATCCGCCAAGGCGCCCAAGGGTCGAATTCCTGCCCCTTGGGGCGTTAAGATAATTTCCGATTGATACCCTGTGGCTTGCCGCGGGCTAGTTCATCGTCCGGGCGTTCTCCGTCCCTTCTTCTTCTCTTCTCCGGGGGGCGGAGATGCTTCAATCCAACCGCATTATTGAGAAATTCTTCTGCAATGGCGAGACCGATACCTTTCGTGGCACCGGTTATCAACGCGGTTTTTTTTTTCAGGTTCCATTTGTTCTTCATGATTCGATCTTCTTTGATTCAAGGAACCTTATCAGGGATAACGCCGAAACCTTCAGCGCCTCTAAGTATTGCGATTTTTATTATGATGCTTAAAATTTGTGAATGACTCAGATAGTGCGGGGTTCACACACTAAACGTCAATCGGGTGCTAAAACAATACTTAGGTATGTTCAATTTTTGCTAATATGAATCGAAGAAACTTTATCTTAAAACTGTGGAGCGGTTTTCTATCCATGGTAATAACCAATCCGTTACTTCGTCAAGAAGCGGAGGCGTTGGCATCTACCAAAAATACGGTGGGTGATAAACTGCATTACACGCCTCTCAATGGACGAAGTCTGCGAGAAATTGCACTTCGAAGGGAACATCATGGTAAAGATCGTTTTGTTAGCCCCTTAAGCCCGATACGCAGGGGAAGATTCTTGAAGGTATTATCCTGGAAGCTTTTCCATGAAAACCGTTTTAAGAAACATTTTAATGGCGAGCATATCGAACCCATATCCATCGACTGGAAACCGGTTCGGCAACACCGAGGAGTCTCCATAACGTTTTTGAAACATGCCAGTGTGTTGATAAAAGATATTGATCACTACATCCTGCTCGACCCGGTATTTGAAGACATTTTCTGGTTTATCAAAGATTTTACACCGCTATCGTTTGACTTGAGCGAAATGCCTAAACCCCATCATGTACTGGTCTCTCATGGACACTACGATCATCTAAACAAACCCTCGTTAGCCTATTTCAGCAAGAGCAGTCGTTTCATTACCCCACTCGGGTATAATAAAATCTTTTCTGATCTTGGTATCCATCGGCGAACCCAGCTCGATTGGTATGATACAATCCAGGATGGGAAACGCGAGATCACGCTTTTGCCTTGCAATCATTGGACCATAAGAAATCCTTTCAACGGACCCAATCAATCTTTATGGGGTTCTTTTCTCATCAAGACTACCAGTGGTTTTACCATCTATCTCTCCGCAGATACCGCTTATTTTGATGGTTTTGAGCAGATAGGTAAGGATTATCCCATCGATCTTGCGATTATCAATCTTGGCGCATACGAACCGCGATGGTTTATGGCACCCAGCCATATCAATCCCAGCGAAACGGTTCAGGCATTTCAAGAGCTAAATGCGAAAAAACTTATGATTATTCATTGGGGATCGTTTCGTTTAGGAGATGAACCGGTACATTTTCCCCCCCTGCAATTGAAACAAGCGCTTCAAAAAAAGGGGCTCATCGACAGCTTGGTGGATCTAAAACACGGCCAGACATATCTCTGTCACCCTAAAGCCGAATACCTGTCGTAGACGATTCCCACATTGAAAAGGGGACCTGTTTATAATTTTCAAGCGTTGTTACCGGCTATTTTTCCAGCTTAATAAAACTCAGATCAAAATCAGGCCCAATCAAGGGCAGGGCACCTGCAAGCAAATCAATGGTAGCCTGAATATCGTTTAAGGAGACAACTTCCACCGGTCCGTGGGTGTAACGAGACGGTATCTTCACCGTTATGGACGGCACCCCTGCGCCTGCGAACTGCACCGCTGCCGCATCGGATGTGATATTGGGCATACTCCCCTCAATTTGATACGGGATTTTATATTTTTCTGCTACGTCTTTTAACAAACAAATGAGTTTTGGATGACCCATAAGTCCCCGACCCGTGCGGAAGCTTTGGTCACTGACTGAAAGTCCGGGGCCTTTCCGAAGGGCGTTTGCAGCTTCAGAAAATGCAGTGGCCGGCATGGGAGCGATACCACTACCCATCCCCGCCTGGGAAATCGTCGCATCGATTCCGATACAGATATCCGGTTTGATTCTTTCTCCCGCCTGTGTGGCGCCGCGCAATCCAATTTCTTCTTGAACAGCTGTCACAAAAATCAGCGTACATGGCGGCTTTGTGTTCTGTGCTTTAAGCTTCTTCAACGTTTCGATGGCTACGAGACAACCGACCTTGTCATCCAACGATCTTCCCGTAACCAAACCGGTCGATTCGTCTCCAAGCCATTTGAGTTCCCGATCAAAGGTTACTTGCTGCCCTGGGGCGATTCCAATGACCTTTGCTTCTTCTCTGGAACTGGCCCCGACATCAACAAAGAGCGAGTCTATGGGTGGTATGGAAGTTGCCATGGGTGTGTTATATGCCAGGTGTCCCGGTTTACTTCCCACCACGCCAATCTTTTCACCGTTTGACGTCGCAATGATAACCCGTTGCGCATAGACAAGATTGGGTGGCACGGAACCGATGGTATCAAAACGAACATCACCATTTTCTTCGATATGACTGACAATCATTCCCACGGAATCGCTGTGGGCTGGCAGCATGATACGAAAGGAATCTGAAACGCCGGTCAGAAAGGCATAAACATTGCCGAAATAATCAATTTCAACTTTGTCTGCAAAGGGTTCTACTTCATTGTATACTTTTTTTACAATACCTTGCTCAAAACCAGAAGTTGAGGGAATCACCGTCAGTTCTTTTAACTTAGTAAACAAATTAGAAAATTCTTTTGTCATTGCATATCCTCCCTAAACAAAATCATACTCAAGGTTTATTCCGCTGAAATAAAGCTTACTTGCCCGCCTCATCGACGTTTCGAGCAATCATAAACACCTCATCCGCCGAAAAAAGATCGGTAATGGTGCTTTCGATCTCGACTCCCAATGTTTTTCGATAGAGTCTCTGCGCCTCGTTGTCCACCCGGGTTGTCACGATGATGTGTTTAAGCGTAGCGCCGCGTTCACTGAGCTTTTCTCTTACCATCGGAAGCGATTTTTCGATAAGCTTTTGCCCGATTCCTTGACCTTGCTTCGCAGGGAGTACGGCAATTTGCTCGAATTCCAAAACCACATTGGGTCTAAAACCGCTCTTTTGGGTCCAGTGTGCATACCCGACGACACCTGTTTTGTCTTCAGCAACAAAATATTGCATCCGAGGATACGCGTTGAAATTGCATAGTATCCAATCCCTGGAATGCCCTTGTCTCGGGAAAGCCAAACGGTGTACTTCGGCAACTGCCGCAATATCGTCAGGTTTCATCTTTCGAATATTCATATTTCCTTTCCTCTTGTTTGGGGTTTTTTAACACAGAACGTTGAACCCTGAACCGCTCAACTTAAAATATACCGTACTCACACGAATATCACAAAAGGAAAATTTTTACTAGGTTGCGAAAAGGGGTATTTTGTTATAAATAGAGTTTGTTTTAAAACCGTTCGATTCAAAATTCATCCGGAATCAACGTTCCATAATAAAATCAGGTTAAAAATTGAGGTGCAGACGTGGATAATGGAGAAAAACACTCAAATGAAAAAGACCTCATGCGAGGCCCTGATAAAACTAAAATAAGATTGCACGTTAACGGAGAACGTCACGAGGTTTTCATTGAACCTAGAAACACACTTCTGGATGTACTTCGCAAGGATCTGGGCCTTACGGGCACTAAAAAAGGGTGTGATGAGGGGACCTGTGGTGCTTGTACGGTTCTTTTAGACGGAAAGCCTGTCTACGCTTGTTTGACGCTGGCGATCGCATGTGAAGGGTGCTCTGTAGAGACCATCGAAAATCTTTCAAAAAATGGTGATCTACATCCCGTGCAAAAGACCTTTATCGAGCATGATGCGTTTCAGTGCGGTTTTTGCACACCCGGCCAAATACTTTCCGTAAAAGCATTGCTCGATACCCAATGCCAACCAACCACTGAAGACATCAAACGATCGGTATCCGGCAATATTTGCCGCTGTGGTGCATATCCGAAAATTATTCAAGCAGCAATGTCCGCTGCAAAGGAGTATCCTTTGGGAGATAAGTGACAATATGGCACGCGTGATTAAAACGAAAGTCGAGTTTGAAGGCCGCTTTTACGAAAAAGTTATTGTGGTGGAAGGAGAGGACATTCCACCTTGGGACAGGGATCAACGGTTTTCTCTTGTTGGAAAACCGATCCCCCGAGTCGATGGTGCTGAGCGGGTGACGGGTACGGCCAAATATACACATGACTTCTTCTTGCCCGGCATGGCATATGGTAAAATCCTTCGCAGTCCACATGCTCACGCACGTATCAAACGATTGGATACAGAAAAAGCAGAAAATTTACCCGGAGTGTATGCAGTACTCTCCCGCTCGAATACGCCCGAGATTCCCTGGAAAATGGGCCAAACGTTTCTGTTTGACGAAATACTTCGCTATGCCGGTGAGGAGGTTGCCTGCGTGATTGCCGAAACCGAAGAGATTTGCAGTGATGCTGTTCGGATGATCGAGGTAGAATACGAGACGTTTCCCTTTGTACTGGATCCCCTCGAGGCGCTTGCGCCCGGTGCACCCAAAGTCCACGAAACCGGCAATCTTTTCGAAGGCGAACCTGAGATTTATGAAAGAGGAGATATCAACAGCGGGTTTGCGCAAGCCGATGTGATTGCAGAAGGGGAATTTCGCACTCAGACAGCCCTCCACAACAGTATGGAAACTCACGGAAGTGTCGCTTTCTGGGAAGGTGAGATATTAACAATTTGGGACTCCACTCAACATATTTTCGGCGTGCGGGATCAAATCGCTCAAGCGTTAGGTTTGTCACAACATCACGTCCGCGTAATTAAACAGTATATGGGTGGCGGTTTCGGTAGTAAGAACGAGGCCGGAAAATATTCCATCATCGCAGCCCTTGCTTCTAAGCAAACAGGCAGGCCGGTAAAAATTATATTGGATCGCTATGAAGAGAATCTGGCTGCAGGAAACAGACCCGCCAGCATTCAAACGTTTAAAATCGGCGCCAGATCAGACGGAACACTTATCGCCATTTACCACAAGGCAATTGTTGAATTGGGGGCATATGCCGTCCGCGTTTCAAGCCCATGCGGTCCCACTCGCAGGCTTTACAGTTGCCCCAATCTTAAAACAGAAGACCACGGCGTGTATACCCATTCAGGTCCTTGGTTAGCGTTTCGGGGGCCCGGCTATGTCGAAGGCACGTTCGCATTGGAATCCATTATGGATGAGCTTTCAAAGAAGCTTGACATGGATCCGCTGGAATTTCGTTTAAAAAATTATGCAAAGATAGATCCCATAACCGATCAGCCTTATACAACCAAAGGACTTCACCAAGCCTATGAACGGGGGGCTGAACTTTTTGGATGGAAGGATCGGAGGACAGTCAAAAAATCGGTGTCCGCCCCAAATAAAAAAATCGGTTTTGGCATGGCAAGCCAGGTATGGGGCGGTAGCGGCGGTCCGCCCGCATATGCACTTGTTAAGATCAATCCCGATGGAACCGCTGTCGTACTGACCGGAACACAGGATATCGGCACGGGTGCGAAAACCGTTCTTACCCAGATTGCTGCTGAAACACTCGGCTTTTCGATAACTTCTGTGGATATTCGTTTGGGCGATACACAACTGGGTGTCTATTCGCCGTTGAGTGCCGGTAGCATGACGCTCCCATCTGTGGGGCCGGCAGTGCGAGCTGCTGCTGTAGATGCCCGCAATCGTCTTCTTGAGGTCGCGTCACAGATCTTGGAGATACCCGCCGAACAACTGGAGATTGAAAATGGGGAATTGGTGGATAACCAAGGGGGTAGGCGTACGCCCATCGGCGACGTACTCCGCGATTTGGGCAACTATATGATCGTTGGCCGTGGCGCAAGAGGACCCAATCCGGAAAGTAAGAACGTCAACACCTTTGGTGTACAATATGCCCAGGTCGAAGTGGATGTGGAAATCGGTCAAGTAACCGTAAAAAAGATTGTCGCGGTTCATGAGTCCGGTCGAGTGATCAATCCCATGACCATCCACAGTCAGTTGGTGGGCGGGATCATACAGGGGCTTGGATTTGCACTCACCGAGCAACGGTGGATGGACCCGAGATTGGGTGTTGTTATTAATGCGAATCTTGATCACTATAAACTCCCAACCTGTGAAGATGTCCCTGAAATAATCGCTGAAATGATCGAGCTGCCGGATCCGGAAGCCAACTCCATCGGGTCAAAGGGAGTAGGGGAGCCGCCGATGATTCCGACCGCTGCTGCTGTTGCGAATGCAGTGGCGGATGCCTTGGGTCAGCGCATCTATGAAATACCGTTTACACCGGATCGTGTGTTGTTGAGTTTAGAATCGGGTTCACAAAATAAAGGCGAAAATCAATGAAAAATTTTCAATATATTAACGCATCCGATATTGAAACGGTCGCAAGATTTCTCCAAGAGCCTGGCGCTGTCGCCATTGCCGGAGGAACGGACCTGATTACAGAGTTAAAAAAAGGGATCCGAGCACCGGCGAAACTGGTTGATCTAAAGGCCGTTTCCAGAATGCACCGTTTTGACGAGCAGAACAGCAGCTTTCAAATTGGATCCCTTACAACAATCGCTGAGCTTGAAAGCAATCCACATATCAATAATCGTTTTCCGATCCTAGGTCAGGCAGCCGCCACGATTGGCAGTCTACAGCTTCGAAATGCCGGGACTCTCGGTGGCAATATTTGCCAGACTGTTCGATGCTGGTACTACCGGCACCCGGAGGTCCATTGCTGGCTAAAAAATGGTGATACGTGCTACGCTAGAAACGGAAACAACCGGCATCATTCCCTATTCGGTAAAAGTCCCTGTGTCGCAGTAAATCCATCGGATATTGCGCCGGTGCTTGTGGCGTTGGATGCAAAAATTCGCATTGCCAGTAGCAGTGGCGGCAGAGAAATCATGGCCGCGGCACTGTACGCGCTACCGGAAAAAAACCGCCGAAAACAATTTGCACTTCAACCCGGAGAGTTGATTGAAGCAGTTGAAATTCCCTTGCGACAAGAACGTTCGGATGGCCGATACCTCAAGGTGATGGAACGCGCAAATTGGTCATTTGCCTTGGTAAGTGCAGCCGTGCAAGTCGATTGGAATGGAGAACAGATTCAGAAAGGGCGAATTGTACTTGGGGGTGTTGCCGGAATGCCTTGGCGAGTAC
>JAHEHB010000087.1 GCA_024644775.1 Deltaproteobacteria bacterium | reverse complement strand
GCATTAAATAAATGATTCACAACAGCAGGATATGAATCCATTTTTCCAATATAGATCTTTGTGACGGAATTTATGGGCCGTGCCAAACCAATACGAACTTCATGCCAACGAATGATCTTTTCCTTCTTGGGATTTTGCCGGACCGGTGACTTATCGGTTGAATTCTCCTTTGGCTTTAATTTCGCTGTACGGAGTTCTGACCCATCCAATTCAATCAACATTTCTTCGATTTTAAGCCCAGTTTCTTTACCGTAACTCTCACCGGCTTCCAACAATTTATTTTCT
Organism: Deltaproteobacteria bacterium; assembly: GCA_024644775.1. The sequence continues at coordinate 14,911 of JAHEHB010000087.1, read as the reverse complement.
ACATACGCTTGAGCTTTTTTTGAAACTGTTTTCGTTACACGATCTACTGTGCTTGAGCTCAATTCATACTTATAATGTTCTTTGAAACGCATTGCCGCTGTGACAAACGACTCTTCACTGCCAAAATCACTTAGAGCCCGACATACCGCTTGGCTTCGGCCATTGTGGGTGATTCCCAGCTCATCTATAAGGGGTTTTGACCATCTGCCCTTCTTCCATAGGTAGGGTGAATGAAGTTCAACCTTTCCAAAGATCACATTAAAACAAATTTTAGGGTTACGCTTGATGACTAATTTTTCTTCTTTTTTTTTAAAGCTACCCGTTGTTCAAGTACCGATTCATAGATTTCTTGAACAGTCTCTAAACCAATTTTGCGGGTTATCTCAGCAATGTCCGCATCCAGTAATAATGCTCGTTTATCCAACTGCTTCTCATTGTTTAATATTTCTTTTGCCAATTTCTTACTCAGTTTCGAAATGATCTCATCGTAACTGTTTTTGTCCATTTTACCCCCTTGTTTTATAAGGTTAATTTTATCCTTATAAAACAAGGAGTTACAAATGTCTAGATTTTTATAACTACTTGATATGATTAGAAATACAGGCCAAGTCTGACATGTTATCGTGGAACACTCATGATTTACACACAATCAAAATCAACACCATTCGATCAGGTAGTGGCAAAAGATAAAAAACACGGTTGTCACCGGCGGATTTATTGGCGAGACTGATTTCTGATCTTCATCCTCAATAGCCATCGAGTTTAAATTCCGAAAATAGCATTGGATAGATTGATATCAGTGTAAAAATAAAATATCCGATCATGGATACAAGACAAAGTTTTTTTGTAGTACAGGAATCATCTCTTTTATGGATGCAGCGTCCTTAAACCGCTCGATGACGCCGGCCCCCGTAATTGCCGCCCCGAGCAGACTCAAATACAGAGGATAGCTGATGTAGCCGTATTCCCGTTGGAGAATGCAGAAAGGGCAGTGATGGGTCGGTAGCTCGTAGTAATAAACGGAAATAAAAGAAACTGGTTATATAAAAAGCCCAAGTTAGTGCAATTTAGCTTCCCTCCCCTGGCGGGAGGGATTGAGGGAGGGGGATAAAATAGATATCATTTTTTCAACTTGGTCTTTCTATATAACCAGATAAAATCAAGCCTTATTTTTTTTCGTCGACTTCCTGCCACATGCTGCTAATCCTATCAGCGTGGGAACGAGAAGAAGCATGATGCCAGGCTCCGGCACAGGCGACGAATGAGCTTCCACGTGAAGCTTAACCCTTTCGATGGAGAAGGTGTTTTTCAAGCCCGCGACGCCCGGTGCGATTCCTACCGCAAGCTGCGTGCCATCTCCTAGTGCGGCTAAGGAGGCTTCATCCAGATCCATCTTCGCAATATAGTAACCGTCCTCAATTTCCAAATCAATGTCGAAGGTCTCGATTTGGGTTTTATTTTCGATATTAATCGTGACCGTCTCTTTCATAAGCAGGTTGCCAGTATCCCATTCCGAGATGAAAAATTTCACCCATCCGGAAAAAGGAACCCCTGAGATACTTTCAATATCCGTATTGCGACACGAACCCGATTCGCGTATAGTTATGGATAACATTACAGATTGCACGTTATGCAAATTAAGGAACAATATGAGTCCAAATAATGAACTCACAAGCGCTTGGAAAGAACACTTTAGTGGTTGAAGTTACTAATATTTCTAGCCATGGCATATGGCTTCTGACAAGAGAGAAGGAACTTTTCATCCCTTATGAGGAATTTCCATGGTTCAAAGATGCTCCGGTCGGCAAAATACTTAATATTGAAGAGCCAACTCCAGCTTTTAGCTTGAAGTCTAAATAAAAAGCCCGATCATCCTGATCGGGCTAACTTATTGAAAATGGCGGAGAGAGAGGGATTCGAACCCTCGGTGGAACTTTCGCCCCACACTCGCTTAGCAGGCGAGCGCCTTCAGCCAGCTCGGCCATCTCTCCTAATAACCTAATAATTTTTTTCAAATTTTATTGTTGATGAAACTGTGTAACAATCTTATTGGCGGAGGGAGTAGGATTCGAACCCACGGAGCTTTGACACTCAACGGTTTTCAAGACCGCCGCCTTAAACCACTCGGCCATCCCTCCCCAATTGTAAATGAAATAAATACCATTTCATCGTAAATCGGTCAATATTTTTATCGTTGGAAATTGACAGTTCCTTGAGAATAATTTAAAATTTAGAAAATTAACTATATGAATTCGGCATTTTACGAATTCGTTAATATTGTTGACAGAATAATCATTTTGTGGTTTCCAAAGAATCCCCAAAAAAAGAAAAACGGGTCAATTTAAATTATTTTGTTTTGGAGGAAACCGCCATGAAACAAAAATACCTGATTCTGAGAAGCGAAGATAAATCGGGGCTGATTGTACGTGAGTTTGCAGAATTAGATAAAGACGTCATGTCGCTGTTGTGCGAGGAGACCTACGAAACGAAAAAGATTGAATCTGCGATCAAAAAAAACAAAGAGACGCTTATGGTCGAACTGCGAACGCCGAATATGTATCCGGCCGGAGTTTACGCAGATAAAATTGCCGACGCAGTTGTCGCTTTATATGAATCCGGAGAACAGGAATCCATAGAAGTATTTTTTGATGATTTCGACTATATTTCAACGAGTCGTAAACGGGCCGCACAAATTGGTAAAGGGCAGGGGGAAAAGAACCGGATTGAAGAATTACTTGAAGAGGAATTTGAAGAAGAGTTTGAAGAAAAAACCCCAATCGATAAACTAAAATCTAGGATCAACGATGACGAAGAAGATCTGACCGATTTTGAAGAAAACGGTTGATGGTATGACGGGATCCTATCATTGTTACTGATGCGTGACAAGTATAGGGAAATCAGGTAGGGGCGGCTAACGAACCGCCCCGAATGTTTTTGGTTATGGTACGAGAATTATGAAAGAATTTTTTAAAGTTAAGACACTGGACGACGTCTTAGAGCTTGTCGACTCTTTTGTGTCATGCGGGGCGGAAACAATTCCGATCCCAAACGCCAGTGGGCGCGTTCTTGCAGAAGATATCGTTTCCGATATCGATCTTCCGGATTTCGTTCGATCCACTGTGGACGGGTATGCCGTTCGGGCGGCATCCACCTATGGTGCTTCGGAAGGGAATCCTGCGTTTCTCATGGTAAAAGGCACCGTGGCGATGGGTGAATCCCCGATTTTTTCAATCGACCCTGGAGACGCTGCCGATATCTCAACAGGAGGAATGCTGCCGACCGGAACAGACAGCGTCGTTATGGTTGAGCACACAGAGGCTATTGACGACTCAACCATAGAAGTCTATCGAAGTGTTGCCCCCGGTCAGCATGTGATTGAAATCGGAGAGGATATTCGAAAAGGAGAGGTTATTCTCACAAGGGGTCTATACTTAAGACCTCAGGAGATAGGGATGCTCGCCGCCCTTGGGAAAAAAACTGTTACCGTCTATCGGAAGCCTATGATCGGAATCATTTCAACCGGTGATGAAGTGGTTCCGATTGATGCGAAACCCGGCCCCGGCCGAATCAGGGATATCAATACCTATACACTTTTGGGGCTTGTAACGGAAGCCGGGGGAATCCCCATTCAATTCGGAATCGTAAAGGATAACTATCAAGCACTTTTCGATACTTGCGCTCATGCCCTTGTGAAATCGGATATGGTTCTCATTTCCGGTGGAAGCTCCGTTGGAGCCCGTGACTATACCATCGATGTTCTCTCTAAACTGAAAAATCCTGAAATACTCGTACATGGAATATCCATTAGCCCCGGCAAACCGACAATTTTAGCGAGATCGGACAAAAAGGCGATTTGGGGGCTGCCAGGGCATGTGGTATCCGCCATGATTGTTTTTAAAATGGTGGTTCAACCGTTTTTGGATCACATCCGTGGACGTGATATCCACCACGCAAAACCACTGACATTTCCGGCGCGACTGACCCGAAACCTCTCTTCGGCACAGGGTCGCACAGACTATGTCCGTGCACGAATCGTAGAGAAAGATGACGGATTCTGGGCGGAACCGGTTTTGGGAAAATCCGGATTGATTCACACCATGATCAAAGCAGACGGACTTATCGAAATCGGAATCAATACCGAAGGGTTGGATAAGGGCGCTGTGGTGAACGTGATACCACTTTAAAGGCGTGCGAACCACGAAGATCACGAAGGACACGAAGTAAGAAGAATGGTACTATGATTTTTTCTTGTTCTTCGTGATCTTCGTGGTGAACTTACTAATTGGAGTTGAAAATGAGCTCAGGTCGCAATATCTACTTGAAAATGAAAACGCTTGCAGAGGCGCGAGAAATATTGTTCAAGGCGTTTCCCGTTACCGGTATCCTGTCAAGCGAATCGATTCCTGTTCCGGAAGCAGTGGGTCGTACCCTTTCGGAACCGGTCACCGCAAAACTCTGCTCTCCGAATTTTCATTCTGCTGCCATGGATGGCATTGCGGTAAAAGCGGAATCAACCTTTGGCGCCAGCGAAACGAAACCCAAAGAACTGATTATCGGCAAGGACGCTTTCTACGTAAATACCGGTCATGTACTGCCGGAAGGTACCGATGCCGTGATTATGATCGAACACGTCAACGTTGTGGATGAAAACCGTGCCCAAATCGAAGCCTCTGCATTTCCGTGGCAGTATGTTCGAAAGATGGGGGAAGATATTGTCGCAACTGAGCTTTTGTTCCCACAAAATCACGTCATTACACCTTATTGTGTTGGGGCGCTTCTTTCTGGTGGCATATTTTCTGTTTCCGTACGAGAAAAACCGCTGGTTCATATTTTCCCCACGGGTTCAGAGCTTGTTGACTGGCAGAAAATCGATCTGGCGGATTTTAAAGCGGGACATGTGTTGGAAACCAATTCGTTTGTACTGGGTGGTCTCGTGGAATCCGTTGGGGGGAGGTTTACACGGAATGAAATTTTACCGGATGATGTAAAAACGCTCAAACAAGCGGTATATGATGCGGTCCACAGTGATGCTCAAATAATTTTAACCGTAGGCGGATCATCGGCAGGCTCTGAGGATTATACGAAAAAGATTATTGAAGGTCTGGGGGATGTCCTCGTTCACGGTGTTACGATAATGCCCGGAAAACCCGTTATCATTGGAAAAATCGACAATAAACCTGTATTTGGCATGCCCGGATATCCTGTGTCAAACATTGTTGCATTCGAACAATTTGTTCGGCCGCTTATTTGTCGGATGATCGGCCAGGTCGATCAAACACGACCGACCATTCAGGTTGAGCCCACCCGTAAGATACCCTCAAAACTTGGAGTGGAGGAATTTCTACGTGTAAAACTCGGCACGGTGAAGAACAGATTCGTTGCCACACCGTTGCCGCGGGGTGCCGGCTCGATCACGAGCATCACGGAAGCAGACGGAATCATTCGTATACCCAATCATGTGGAAGGACTAACAGAATATGAGCCGGTGGCGGCAGAGCTTTTACGTCCGCTCGATTCGGTGCAAAACACGATCGTAATCGTTGGAAGCCATGATAACACCCTTGATATTTTAGCCGATGAAATCCGGGCCAAAAAGAATACCCTCACGCTATCATCGAGCCATGTTGGGAGCATGGGGGGATTAATGGCCCTTCGAAGGGGGGTGTGTCATCTTGCCGGCTCCCATTTGCTGGACGTAGAGAATGGGTCGTACAATATTTCTTATATTAAAAAATACATACCCGATGTCCCGGTAAAGCTGGTTAATCTTGTCATGCGGGAGCAAGGACTTATTGTCGCATCCAGAAACCCCAAAGGTATTCAGGGGATAGAAGATCTGAAACGAAACGATATCCGTTTTATCAACCGGCAGGGTGGATCCGGTACCCGTATTTTGCTCGATTATCGGCTTGCACAGCTTGGTATCGATCGCGGCAGCATTGTTGGCTATGACACTGAAGAGTTTACCCACATGTCTGTGGCAGTGGCGGTTCTCAGCGGTACTTCGGATGTTGGATTAGGGATCTATGCAGCAGCGAAGGCCCTGAAGCTTGATTTTATTCCGGTGGTTACCGAACAGTATGATTTGGTGATCCCGGAGGAGTATTTCGATTCCGAGAATATTCAAATCCTCCTTGAGACCATCCGGACGGATGCGTTTAAACATCGGGTGAAAGAACTGGGTGGTTACAGCACTGAAAATACGGGGACAATAATGATGAATTCGTAAAAAGCCGAATTCATCAAGTGTTTAGTGTTTCGTATTTAGTATTTTGTTTAAAATAGTATCATATCAGTTTGTTAAAATAATAAACACCAAATACAAAATACTCTCTGTAAAAAGGTCAATTTTCTGACATCAACACTGGATTGAGATGAAATATCGACTCATCGATCATACGGCTGATTTTGGTCTTCATGTGTTTGGTGCCGACATCAAAGCGCTTTTTGAAACTGCCGCTCATGCCATGTTCGATATTATCGTGGATACCCGCACGGTTAGAGGATCAAAAGATCGACGGATCTCATTGAAAGGAGAAGATTGGCCGGATCTTATGGTAAACTGGTTACGGGAACTGTTGTATCTCTGGACGGGTAAAGCGCTGCTCGTTGAGAAAGCCGATATTGTGTCCATCTCGGAATATCGACTCGCTGCTATCGCTCGGGTCGATCCGTTCGATTCGAGTCGGCACGATATTCAGGAGGAAATAAAGGCGGTTACCTATCATCAAATCGATGTTTACGAGGGATCGACAGAATGGGAATCGAAAATTATATTTGATGTATGAATGGAATCTGAAAAATGACAAGTCAGCTGAAGAAAATAAATGAATATTGCTGGGATCTGCCGAAATCCGGTTCCATGCGAGTTCCCGGGCGGGTTTTTTGCAGCGAGTCGATGCTAAGGTCGGCTGATCAAAAGGAACCCTTAAAGCAGGTTTCCAATGTTGCGACATTACCCGGTATTGTGAAGGCATCCTTTGCAATGCCCGATATTCATTGGGGTTATGGTTTTCCCATCGGTGGTGTGGCAGCATTCGACTGGGAATCCGGGGTCGTATCACCGGGCGGTGTCGGATATGATATCAATTGCGGCGTGCGTCTTGCCACCACATCTCTAACGGAAGAGGAGGTGCGACCCAAACTTTCGGATCTTGTCAACGTACTTTACCAAAACATTCCATCGGGTTTGGGGTCCACCGGGTCTGTTAAGCTTTCGAATAAGGAAGCCAAAAAAGTGTTAACGCAAGGAAGTTTATGGGCCTTGAGACAAGGTTTTGGTGAAGATACCGACATCGATCACACTGAAGACGGCGGCTGTCTTCCCGATGCGGATCCTGGAGTTATAAGCCAAAGAGCGCTGGAGAGGGGTCATCGGCAACTGGGCACCCTTGGATCCGGAAATCATTTTCTTGAAATCGGTGTCGTGGAAGAGATTTATGAATCAAAAACAGCGGATGTATTCGGACTTCGTAAAGGACAAATCACCCTCATGCTTCATACAGGATCGAGAGGGCTTGGTTATCAGGTGTGTGATGATTTTTTGGCCTTTATGACCAAACATGTGAAAACCATCGGCATCGAGCTGCCGGATCGGCAGCTCGCCTGCGCGTGGATACAATCCAAAGAGGGCCAGCGTTATTTAAGTGCAATGGCCTGCGCTGCAAATTATGCCTGGGCCAATCGACAAATTTTACTTCATAAGTCCCGAGACGTTTTTCAAAACGTGTTTCGGATCGGTCCTCGTGATCTCCAAATGGATCTCCTTTATGATGTCTGTCATAATATCGCCAAAAAAGAGGACCATTCGGTCGACGGAAAACAAATGACCGTCTGTGTCCATCGAAAGGGGGCCACCCGCTCTTTTCCACCGGGTCACCGTGTTGTCAGCGAAAAATACCGCCCCGTCGGTCAACCCATTCTCATCCCGGGGGATATGGGGACATCATCATATGTACTGGTTGGAACCGATAAAGCCATGGAGGAAACATTCGGTTCCACCTGTCATGGCGCCGGCCGGGTACTAAGCCGGAAGGCGGCAAAAAAGAAGAGTAAGGGCAGGGCCATTCATCGGGAACTGGAAGATCGAGGAATTCTCGTGAAGTGGACCGGCCGGTCCACTTTGGCGGAAGAAATGCCTGAAGCATACAAAGATGTTACCGAAGTGGTTGATGTCGTTCATGGGGCGGGGATATCCAAAAAAGTAGCGAAATTACGACCGATCGGGGTCGTTAAGGGATGATTTTGATGAATTCGTAAAAAGCCGAATTCATCAAGTGTTTAGTGTTTTGTATTTAGTATTATGTTTAAAATAAATGGGGTAATGTCAGTTTGTGAGAATACTAAACACCAAATACAAAACACTCTTGTAATAAGTGAGCTAAAATGAATTAAAGTGAACTAAAGTAATCCGCCGGAGGTCCGCCTTGGGCGGATCAATTTTATAAATGGAACGATAGCAAACAAAACTGGAAAGGGGAATACGATGAATCCGGCTATTTTTAGAGAATATGACATCAGGGGTGTCGCTGGTACGGATATGACGGAAGCGGAGGTGATAGAAATTGGAAAAGCGGTCGGTACGTATCTCATACAGCGTGGTCATTCAAAGCTTACCGTCGGAAGGGATTGTAGAACAACTTCCGATAATTATGCTGAGAAAGTCATGGAAGGGCTCCTTTCCACCGGATGTGATGTCGTAGATCTGGGGATATGTCCCACCCCGGTGTTCTATTTCTCAATTGAGCACCTTAAAAAAGAAGGGGGCGTCATGGTCACTGCCAGTCATAACCCCCCAGAATATAATGGATTTAAGCTTTGCATCGGACTCGATTCGATCCACGGTTCCGGTATTCAGGAAATTCGCCGGATAATCGACGGCAAGCGCTACGACCGGGGCGGCGGCTCGTTATCCTCGGCAGATGTAATTACGCCCTATAAAGAATTTGTAGAAAACAATATTAAGATCAATCGACCCATCAAAGTCGGGGTCGATGCTGGAAACGGTACGGCCGGAGTGATCGCAGTGCCGATCTTGAAAAATCTTAATTGCAAGGTTAGCGATATCTATTGCGAGATGGACGGTACGTTTCCCAATCATGAAGCCGATCCAACGGTTTTAAAAAACATGAAGGATCTCATTACCCTGGTGACGGAAAATGGGCTTGATCTTGGAATTGGCTATGACGGAGACGGTGATCGCATCGGTGTCGTGGACAAAAACGGCAACATTGTTTTCGGTGACAAGCTCCTTATCATATTTGCAAGAGAAATACTTGCAAGAAAACCGGGTGCAACCTTCATATCCGAGGTAAAATGCTCACAAACCATGTATGATGATATCGAAAAAAACGGTGGCCGGGCGATTATGTGGAAGACCGGACATTCTCTCATAAAGAAGAAAATGAAGGAAGAAAAGGCCGAATTGGCCGGTGAAATGAGCGGCCACATGTTCTTTGCGGATCGATACTTCGGGTACGACGATGCCATTTATGCATCGTGTCGGCTCCTTGAGATTATCGCCAACACCGGAAAGGATATAACGGACCTATTATCGGATGTACCCAAAACCTATTCCACGCCTGAAATTCGAGTCGAGTGTCCGGATGAGATAAAATTTAACGTCGTAACAAACGTAACCGAATACTTTCAGAAGAACAACACAGTGATCGATATCGATGGTGCACGTGTTTTGTTTGATGACGGATGGGGGCTGGTTCGAGCCTCAAATACACAACCGGCGCTGGTGCTTCGGTTTGAAGCCCTGTCCGAAGAGCGGCTTAAAGAAATCCGAGATCATGTGGAGTCTACGCTTGCTGATATTCAAAAGGGAATGTAAGATTGATGAATTCGTAAAAAGCCGAATTCATCAAGTGTTTAGTGTTTCGTATTTCGTATTTTGTTTAAATTATATGACGTAATATCAGTCTGTTAGAATTCTAAACACCAAACACCCAATACAAAACACTCTCGTAAAAAGGTCACCTTTCTATCTTTTTGCGAGACCATCAAGAATGGGGCATCGTGAACCGATGATGGTGGGCGATAATCCACCCAGCGGCATCCATTAAATTCTCAGCCACGTAGCCTGGAGGGGTTTCCCTTTCCAAAAGAATCTTTTCGGCTTCCGAGCCATTGCCGGTTCTGACTAAAACGGCAAAACCACACGCGGCATTCCAGGCACATTCAATATCTTTAACACTGTCGCCCACCATGTAGGCGGTGGACAGATCGATCCGATATTGCTGCTGAGCCTGAAGAATCATTCCCGGCTTTGGTTTTCGGCAATCGCAATTTTCTTCCGGGCGATGGGGGCAAAAATAAATGCCTTCTATCCTACCTCCGTTTGCAGCTACATCATGCTGCATATTGGTGTGTATTTCATCAAGACTCGCTTGAGACACCAGGTTTCGATGAACTCCGGATTGGTTCGTGATAAGGATGATCGTGAATCCAGAGTTTTTCAGATGCTTTAACGCCTCGAGGCTCCCCGGTATGAAATGAAACTCTGACCAATTTCTGATATAGTTCGGCGAATCTTGATTAATCACCCCGTCCCGGTCTAAGAAAGCGACTTTAGTCAACATATGAAATCCTGTTTAAAACGATCATTCGGCGACTGCAAACGCATCCGGAAATCCGTTTTGAATGAGAAACGATTCGTTTTCTTCTACCTTTTTTAGATCTGAAAACTTTCCAATCCGTACCCGGTGATAAATACCGGATCCTGAATCAAATGTCGTAATATGAACATTATTATATTTTTTATCCAATTGCTCTTTTAGTCTTTCTGCATTCTTGCGGTTTCCAAAAGAACCGACTTGAATCGTAAAATTTCCGGAATAATAATCGACTGGCATATAGGATCTCCGGGATCCCTTGGCAGGGCCGGCAACCCCCAGTGCGATTACTTCAACCGGTGCGGTTCCGGGTCCGACGATATCGATTTTTTTGGCAGCGGTATACGATAAATCGACAACCCGTCCTCGAACGAACGGACCCCGGTCGTTTATTCTGACGTCAATCGTTTTGTTATTTTCAAGATTGCGAACTTGAACGTAGGTACCCAACGGCAACGTTTTGTGAGCGGCGGTCATGGCGTACATATCATAGATTTCACCATTGGACGTCTTTCGCCCATGAAATTTTTTTCCATACCAAGAAGCGACCCCCCGTTGCTTGAAGCCCTTTGCGTCCGGTAGGGGTTGATACCATTTTCCGAGGACTTTGTAAGGTTTTGGATAGTGATGAGAGGGTCTCGTCGGAGGGATGTCTTTAGAGCAGCTTACGAAAAAAGACAAAATTAGACCGCAAAAATAAATAATCCGATACCGCTTTTTTAGCTGGTGGAATATCTTCGGAAAGAGCGATTCTCGAATTGTCCCAACGTCGGGGTTGTTATCAACCATCATATTTATTGCTTAAATCTGCGAATAGGTTTTCCGAGAACATTATTTGGGCAGCGCGATTTTTAAGACGTCCATCATTTTGTCAACAAAGTTGAATTCTATATCTTTTTGAACCTTTTTGGGAATATCCATAAGATCTTTTTCATTCCATTTTGGCAGGATCACCGATTTTATTCCCGCCCGATGAGCGGCAAGCATTTTTTCTTTTATTCCTCCCACAGGTAATACCTGACCTCTCAGGGTAATTTCACCGGTCATTGCCATGTCTTTTTGTATGGTGCTATGGGTGAGTAATGAGGTTAGGGCTGTCAACATGGTAACACCGGCAGAGGGTCCGTCTTTTGGAATGGCGCCGGCCGGAACATGAATGTGGATATCGCAGTTATCAAAAAAATTTTCCTCAATTCCCAATGATGTCGCGTTCGCGCGGATAAAACTCAACGCTGCGGTTGCAGACTCTTTCATCACATCCCCAAGTTGACCGGTGAGCGTAAGACCTTTATTACCTTTCATGGCGGTTGCCTCGATAAAGAGAAGCTCGCCTCCGGACTGCGTCCAGGCGAGTCCCATTGCAACACCCGGTGTCGCTATTCTTGATTTTGCCTCATATGTGAAACGACCCGGGCCCAGATACTTTGGAATGTTTACGACTTTGATTGTCACATGATCGGTACCGTTTTCGGCGATTTTGCTTGCAACCCCCCGGCAGACATTAGCGATTTCCCGTTCCAGGTTCCTGAGACCGGCCTCCCGCGTATATTCAGATATGATCTGTTTGACAGCCCCCTTGGTAAACGTTATTTGTTCTGCCTTCAGCCCATGGGCTTTTCGCTGTCGGGGGATCAAATACCGGTTTGCAATGTTGATCTTTTCGTCTTCCGTATAACCAAGAAGTTCCAACACCTCCATTCGATCTCTTAAAGCGGGCGGAATGGTGTCGAGAATATTTGCTGTGGTGATAAACATGACCTTCGATAGATCGAAGGGAACATCCAGATAGTGGTCTGAAAAAGAAAAATTTTGCTCAGGATCGAGCACCTCCAGCAGGGCAGAGGAGGGGTCTCCTCGAAAATCGCTCCCAACCTTATCGATTTCATCCAGCATAAAAACAGGGTTGTTGGATTCCGCTCTACGAAGTCCTTGGATAATTCGGCCGGGTAGGGCCCCCACATAGGTGCGGCGGTGTCCTCTGATTTCTGCTTCGTCTCGCACGCCCCCTAAAGAAATTCGGGCGAATTTACGCCCCAAGGCCCTCGCAATGGACTGGCCTAAAGAGGTTTTGCCTGTGCCGGGAGGACCGGCAAAGCAGAGAATAGGGCCCTTGGAATCCGGTTTTAATTTGCGCACCGCAAGAAATTCAATAATCCGCCGTTTGGCTTTTTCCAATCCATAGTGATCTTCGTCCAGAACTTTTCGGGCTTTCTTGATATCGAGTGTATCTTTTGTGCTCTCATCCCATGGAAGCGTCGTCAGCCAATCAAGATACGTCAGCGCTACCGTATATTCAGCGGACGATGGATGCATTTTGGAAAGACGACCGAGTTCCCGATCGGCTTCTTTTTGCGCCTCTTCAGGAAGATGTTTTTCTTTTATCTTTGCCCGATATTCCTCCAGCTCAACACCCGTTTCGTCTTTTTCTCCCAGCTCTTCCTTTATGGCCTCCAACTGTTGACGCAAGTAGTATTCCCGCTGTCGTTTATCAATATCCCCTTTTACCTGAGATTGTATCTTGTGGCCAAGCTCGAGAATTTCGAGCTGATAATTTACGAGCCGAGTAACTTCTTTTAAACGTGTATTGACATCATCGATTTCCAGAATCTTTTGCTTTTCTTCAACGGTGGAATTCAGCGTAGAGGCGACCATATTTGCCAGGATACCCGGATCTTGTATGGTTTTCACCATGGAACCAATTTCCTGGGGAAGCCCGGAAGACAGTTCAACGATCTTACCGAATAACCCGATCAAGTTGGAAACCAGCGCTTCTGTTTCTTTGTCTTTTTCGCCCTCGTCCTTTAAATATTCTACATGAGCCTGAAGGTAGGGTTTCCCTGTAATAAAATCCTTCACTTTGAACCTGCCGAGTCCTTGGACTAACAATTGAGAATGGTTATCTGGTGTTTTTGCCATTCGCAGAATGGCGGCACTGATACCAGTCTGAAAAAGATCTTTTTCGGGAACGGTCTTTTTCGCTTCCCCGGTTGCAGCAGGCTTTGGGTCTAATGACTCAGGGGACTGCCCGGGTGTCTGTGAAGTCGCTTTGGTCGCTGACTCTTTGGAGACCAGCAGACCTACGATACGATTTTTCGTCATTGCTTCATCCACAAGCTGGATAGAATCACCTTGCATCACCACCAGGGGCATCACCATTTTTGGAAACAGGACTGCGTCAAACAGAGGCAATATGGGGAGCATATCAGGTTGTGTCTCTTTTGCGACTTCCACAGGTGGTTGTGATTCTGGCATTTGAACCTCCAAAATTTAATGGGACATTAAAGACGCTGTTGAATCAACAGGTTCGAATAATTCTATTTGTTGTCTATCCTTCTGATATCGGTATCTTGTGTGTGACATCCCTTGGGAGCTTGTTAAGTCGGATTTCAAGGAATCCGTTGGTAAGGGATGTTGATACCTTATCCGTATCAACGGGTGAAGGAAGATATAGGATGCGCTCAAACTTTCCGTACTGAATCTCTGCAAGTCGGTAAGTTGCGTTCTCCAGACAGGGAAGCTCGCTTCTGCTTCCGGAAAATTTTAAGGCTTTGCTGCTGATTTCAACCTCCAGGTTCTCTTTGTCTACCCCTGCAATTTCCGCTCGGATAACAATTTCATCCGGTGTATCGTACATATCCATTTGGGGCGTCCAGGTCCGTTCCGAAAGGGAAAACATCGGACTCATGGATCGAAATATATCTTCGATTTTTGAATCAAGTCGATCAAAATCATCGCCAAATCGAATTTTAATGTAATCCATCGCCGGCTCCTCGGTGTTATGGGTCTTTGTGTTTTTATGGAAAACCTAACACCCACAATGGCATTTGTAAAGAGAGGAATCTTGGAGGTAAAGACAGACTACAAATCGGGTGATTTGGGATCAGCACAATTCTTGACAAGGTAAAGGGCATGCTTAACATAGATTCGCTGTCGATTCTACCAGAGGGGGTTTAATCATGACACTCGTAAGATGAGACCCGTTTCAGAGGATGTCGTCATGTTCCGACCAGAAACGATGATGGAAAAGTTGGCCGGCGGGTGTTAAACGATATAGCCCATCGGCTGCAATTGTGACGGCCGCATTTGTCCAAGTTAATCTATCTTCGGGCCACACGGTAAATTCGGGCAATGTAAATCCGCACCAATAAGATCCATCTTCATATCGTCTATCGAAAATCCAGCTAAATGTAATTTCGGAAAGCGACTGATTTCCCATTGCAGACAGCGACAGGGAGAGTTCTGCTGTTTCAGCAATCGTTATCCAAGGTCGGTCAGATACGCAGCGAACCCCC
>JAHEHB010000425.1 GCA_024644775.1 Deltaproteobacteria bacterium | reverse complement strand
AAGAAACGCATCGATCTTAAATATGTTTTGTAGAAAAATTATACTTTCAGTAAAAGATGTGGACACATATCACATATTAGCATATAACATAAGTAATTGATAATCCCTTGTTTTCTGGAACGTATTAACGCACGGTTCCAAACTCAGATTGGAGATGATCGATGCAAACGCCCAATCAGCATCAGGTTTATGCCGAGCAGGTGAATCAACTCTATTCAATTGAGTCGGTAGGCTTGATTGCCACTGTTGTAAATTCCTCCATCCTGATATTCATCCAATGGCCCATGGTTTCACATCTGATCTTGACTGCTTGGTTTCTAAGTGTACTTACGATAACGCTGCTAAGATACTTAATATTGCACAAATATCAAACAGCTTCAGTCTCCCCAGTGCAATCGAGCAAGTGGGCTAAGTTGTTTATTGCAGGTGCAGCGGTTTCCGGCACACTCTGGGGCCTAACCGGCATTTTTATGTTTCCCATAAATTCCATCACCCATCAGGTTTTCCTCGGGCTTATCTTGGGCGGCATGGTTGCGGGTGCTGCAGCGATTTACTCGGCACTGATGGAAGTTTTCTTCGCCTACAGCATCCCTGCCTTGATTCCCATTACCGTGCGGTTTTTTAACATGGGCGATGAGCTTCATTTTGCCATGGGGACAATGGCTTTGCTCTTTGGTGTCTTGATGACGGTAACAGCAAAACGTATTAACCATACAACGGCTACATCTTTTAAGCTCAGGTTTGAAAATCAGAATCTAATCAATTATCTGGCCGACGCAAAAGATCAGGCGGAAAAGGTTAATAAACAGCTCAAATCCGAAATCGAAGAACGGCAGAGAGCCGAGGAAGAACTCAAGCAACACCGCGAACAACTTGAAAATATTGTGACAGAACGCACCGCCGAACTTGTAACCACAAATAAACAATTGGCAGAGGAAATAGAGGGGCGTAAGCGGTTCGAAGAAGCACTGCAGGAGAATGAAAAAAGATATCGAGAATTAGCAGATTTGTTGCCGCAGCCTGTTTTTGAAACGGATCTACGCGGCCACGTTACCTTTGCCAATCGCACAGCTTTTGACTGTTTTGGATACACACAGAGCGATTTGGATAATGGCCTGGATGGCTATCAAACTCTTATTCCTGAGGATCGGGAAAGGGCAAGGAAAGTCACCCAAAGACGCCTTGCCGGAGAAAAAATAAATGATGTAGAGTACATGGCGCAGCGAAAGGATGGTAGTCAATTTCCCATCATTAGCTATGCCAGCCCTATCCAGCGTGGCAATCAGGTAGTCGGGTTAAGAGGGATCATCGTAGACATCACCGAACGTAAAAAAATGGAAGAAGAGCTGCTAAAAACCCAAAAACTCGAATCTTTGGGGATTCTTGCAGGCGGTCTGGCACATGATTTCAATAATATTCTTACTGCGATCATCGGCAACCTATCGCTTTCAAAAATATATGCTAAGCCAGGAGATAAGCTTTTTCAACGACTGACGGAAACCGAAGCGGCGTGTTTCAATGCAAAAGAAATAACCCAACAACTGCTTACCTTTTCTAAGGGTGGCGAGCCGGTAAAAAAACCTCTGTACCTTTCTGATTCCATAAGGAATGCGATCTCGTTTGCGTTACGCGGCTCTAATGTTAAATCCGAATTTTCGATAACCGAAGACCTTTGGCCGGTGGAGTTGGATGAAGGACAGTTCAACCAGGCTATCAATAATTTAATCCTCAACGCAAAACAGGCGATGCCTGAGGGGGGGGTGATTCGCGTAGCCGTGGAAAATGTTGTTATGGATCAGACCAGTGGGTCTTCTTTTCCACCCGGTAGGTACCTTAAAATATCCATCGAAGATCAGGGTATCGGCATAGCACCCGAACACCTTTCTAAAATATTCGATCCCTATTTTACCACTAAGCAATCAGGTAGCGGTCTTGGGCTGGCGACAGTTTACTCCATCATCAACAACCATAGTGGATACATCACCGTGAAATCGGAGGTAAATGTCGGATCGACCTTTTTCATTTATCTTCCCGCTTCCGAGCAAAAAATCCCCCTGAGAGCCGATCCCTCAGTTGGGGTGCATGTCGGCAAAGGAAGCGTTCTAATCATGGACGATGAAGAAATGGTGCGAGATACAGTTGGTGAAATGCTCCGTTATATGGGGTATGAAACCGCCGCTGCTAAAGATGGTGCCGAGGCACTGAAACTCTACCAAAAAGCCAAAAAAAACGGAACCCCTTTCGCTGCGGTCATCATGGACCTAACCATCCCGGGGGGTATGGGAGGTAAGGAGACGATTCAAAAACTGCTGGAATTGGATCCTCACGTAAAAGCCATTGTCTCCAGCGGTTATTCAAACGATCCCATCTTATCCAGGTTTTACGATTATGGTTTCAAAGGCGTGGTTGCCAAGCCCTATAAAATTGAAGAGCTAAACAAGACCCTTCAAGGGGTCATCAATGGTGATTGATTTTGTTAGCCCACTGTTTGAATGATCTACGATCTTAGCCAAGTTCAAAAGTTTGGAGCTGACGTGAAGGCCACTTCGTTTGACACTGTCCATATTAATTTCAAAAGGTAAATTCAACGTCAGTATCAATTTAAACAAAATCCCTTCGATTCCACTATTCAGAAATCATTAGAACCGCCACGTAATCTTTCCGTAAACCCCCCGCTCAATTTCTGCCGGCAAGGATTTAATAAACTCTGATGTAAATTCCGGATGTTGATTATCCAATAGATTTTGGCCCACAATCGCAAATTCAAGGCTTTTTATCGGCTTCCAGCCCAGACGGACGTCCAGAGTAATGTAGCTGTCAACATCATTATTCGGAAGTTGATCCATATATCGAAGCCACCAATCGAACTCTAAATCTCCGGGAATATCCATTTTTGACCGCAAAGAAACATGATGGTCAGGGCTATCTCCCTCGGTCGCCTCGGAAACCGTATCCCGGCTATCATTGTCTAAACTCAATTGCATTTGAAAATACGTATATGACAGTTGCAGTTGCCACCATTCCGTTGCCCGCCAGTCGGCAGCCGCCTCCAGGCCGTACGTTTCCCCTTTCATTTTATTGTCCGCGCGTAAAGGGATGAGCAAATGAGGAGGCCCTGGTGAAACCTCGATGAAACTTCCTGCCGGTTCAAGGGTGCGGAGATTGTCATAGTCATTGTAAAATGAAGCGATATCTACGGATAGCCCCTCTTTTAACAAAAAGCGGGTTCCTATTTCGTAAGCAACAAGCGTTTCGGACGCAAAATCTCTGTCGCCAAAAATTGAAGATAGTACCAGAGGCGAACCCGGGAACATCGATCCCGGAGGGATAACGGAGTCGTTGATCCGCCCGTCATCTTCCACACGGGAAGGGGTTCTGACTGCTCTTGAGATCGAAGCCCAGACGGATTGCCGCGCGCCCGGTGTCCAGAGTATCCGGGCATTTGGCTGGACTTCAAAGCCGGTATAATCGTTGTGTTCAAATTTCGACCCTAAAGTCAGACGTAACAGATCTTCGATAAGTGTAACATCATCCTGAACAAAGAAATTAAAAAGGCTATCATCACGACTGTTCGGATCTAGTTCAATTGTAAAGGTGTTGTTGGTGTCATCATTGGTGAAACGATACCCGAGTCCCCATATAATTTCATTGCGTTCCCCTAAATTAAAACGATGTTGAAAATCGATATCAAATGTGTTGCGAGTTTCCTTGAAATCGACTTCTTCCCGTTCGGTTCGGTCATAATAGAGTTGAAGCTCCATCTCCGAGGTATTTGAGAAAGCACGCGTAAAACGGCCAAGAACATTGCCTCCTGAAATATCCGAATCGTCTTTTAAAATTCTTGTGAATGGAAAGGTTAATCTTGGTGACGAAAGTACCTGACCGGTGTTGCCATAATAGAGGTCTCCCTGCAGGGTCAATAACTCATCGTCTGTTTTTCTCCAGTCGGTCCGAAATCCTGCACGTGCAACCTTCCAGCCGTCACCGATATCGCTGCCGATTGCATTTACCGCATCATCCCTGTCAAAGTATTTCGCATAGATTCGATAATCGGCACGTTCTCCTAGTTTTCCTCCGTGTCGCGCACCGCCAAACCATCGTTCCTCCGTTCCAATACCGCTCGTCACCAATGAGCCTTGGGTATTTGCGGTATTTTTTGTAATAATGTTGATGACGCCGTTTACGGCATTGGCTCCCCACAGGCTGGCGCCAGGTCCGCGAATCACCTCGATGCGGTCAACATCTTCCAACAGCGTGTCTTGAACATCCCAATATACACCGGAAAAAAGAGGTGTATAGACGCTTCGTCCGTCAAGAAGTACAAGCAGCTTGTTTGCAAAACGGCCGTTAAAACCACGAACCGTTATGGCCCATTTGCTTGAATCGATACGGGCTACCTGCACCCCCGGCACCATTCGCAGAGCTTCCGGTATGCTGGTCACACCTGATCTTCGGATATCCTCCTGGGTGATTACAAAGACCGCTGCTGCTGCATCGGAAAGCTTCTGTATCTTTTTGGACACCGAAGTCACTTCAATATTCATTAGATCTTCGAGACTTAATTCTGTTAAGTCGGTAACCGCCGCTGCCACGTTTTCAAGTTTTTTTGCATACACACTGGTCCCAATGATTAATACCAGCAACAGGTTGATGGCAACCGCCCGAACGGTAAAACCGATGATAGACTTGAAATAACCGGATTCACTTCTGTT
>JAHEHB010000424.1 GCA_024644775.1 Deltaproteobacteria bacterium | reverse complement strand
GGTTATCGTTAGAGGCTTATTACAAGCTGCTTTCCAATATCCATGGCATTGGATTATTTAGTCTTGACGACTACATAAAAGATGATGACAACGATTCATTGGCCAAGAAATCGTTTCAGGAAAGAATACTAGGCGATGATGATCCGGCTGAAAATGTCGCAAAAAGAGAGCTGAAGCAGCAGTTGGCAGATGCGATTAAAACACTTTCCGAAAAAGAACAGATGGTAATCTCTCTTTACTATTATGATGATCTGACACTAAAGGAAATCGGCCACATTTTGGGTTTAACCGAATCGAGAATATGTCAAATCCATACACTGGCGCTGATAAAACTCAAAACCAAACTCAGAAGTTATCATCGCGATTAGGGTTTCAGGTGTCAGCAAACCCTAAATACTGAAATCCGAAACCTGAACACTGTATCCTAACATCTGAAACCTGGTTAAGATCCTATTTGAAGCGAAGCGGAAACGGGGAACACTGTTTGGGTTGTGGCCGAAGGCCAGCATTGGACGGGACGATACGACAAAACAGAAACCGTGAACATACGACAGAAATCAAAAATATGCCCGAGATCGAGAAAGACAAAATAGGTGTTGTGTCCCAGGATGATATTGATCAGTTGTTGGCACAAAATGAGAATGTTTTTGAGGATACAGATCCACCGGAAGCGCGATCAGAGGAGCCGCCAGAGAAGATTGATTTGGCAGAGGATGTAGATGCCGCGTTGCGGGAAATACCAGAAGAATCGAGCGCGTTAGACGAAGAGGACCCTGTCGATGATAATCATCCGTCTGTGGAAGCCGAGACTGATTCCATTGATGACGCAGATGATAGCGCAGACCAAGAAACACCGGATCGGGTGATACTGGAAGATGTCCCCCTTGAACAAACACCCAAGTTACGAAAAGGTGGCGCTTTCGCTTGGAAGCCCGGAAAGCGATTTTGGATGGTTCTCGTTACGATCGCAGCCATCGGCGGGGTGTTTATTTTTTTACTCGGCCTTTTTAATCAAAAATCGACACGGCTGCCCGGGCCTGTGGTTTTAACCTTTCCAATCTTACCGGAAGCCAAACCTTCAGATACGCCCACACTTAAGGAATCTCCACGTTCTTTTTTTATGAAAGGGTTCATCGTACCGGCGCCACCGAAACGCAAAGGCATTATCTTTGCGGCCACCGACATCGGCCTTGAGTTTGCCACTGCGAAAGCGGCTTCAGTCGTTAAAGAACATGTCCCGTTTTTCCGAAGTATTATATATGAAGTCCTGTTGAATGTATTGGAATCGGATAATACGAAAATCGACCCAATCACTCTCAAGTTGGCGGTGTTGCGGGGCTTGGAGGGAGCATTGCCGGCAAGATCTGTAAAAAACGTAATCGTGGACACCTTTAAAATTTACGAATGAAGGATACGTATTGAGGGTGGCTGGGTATAAGTGTACGTTATTTATACGCCGAGGGATTGAGGAAGGTTTACTGAAAAAAATGAACATCGAACATCTTTCAAACTAACCCTGTATGGTACAAATGCCACCCCGTGAGTGTTTACAAAATAACATAGCGCTGATGGGGAATAGGGAGAAGGGCTGTGTCAACCATATCAAATGTAAACATCGTCCTCCAGCAAGGCGATGGCGCCAAGGATGCGCATAATACACGGCATACGTCACAGGAACACAGTCAGGTTATTGCAGCCCAACAAAAGGAAAAAGATGCCGAGCGACAGACAACTATACAACAATCCAATCTTTCGGAAGAGGTCAAGTTTGAAAATACGTCGCATGAAGGCAGCAACCGCCGGCGTCGAAAAAAATCTAAGAGAAAAAAGGCTGCATTACCCCGGAAAGAACATTTTAAAACAGCCGGAACGCTTTTGGATACGGTGGCATGAGTTTTGAATAAAGAATGAAACGTGACGGGAAAACTTCCTGCGATTGTCTACGCGAATGCGGTCGAATACTATGGAATTTGTGCCGATAAAATATTGGATTGTTATTCAGATGATCATCGATTTTGCATTGGTCTTTCTGATTCTATATTTCGTTCGATACCTCAAGGCGGGGTTATCCGCGAATGCCTCCAAAGAGGCTGCCGGAAGACTTTTTGGAATGCTCGAACCCTTGCTTAAAGAGGCGGATGCCACGGCGAAGGCGTTTGAGAAACAGCTGAAAGAAAAAAACCGTATCATTCGCAACTTAAACGAAAGACTCGACAGTCGGATTATTAGCCTGAACCTTCTGCTCAATCGTGCCGAAAGACATTTGCCCGTGGGACCCAAAAAAACACAAAGCAGACCGGATCATATATATGATCAACAAAAGGCGATTGTTGACCTCTTAAACAAGGGATATGACACGGATACCGTCGCTCAAAAGCTGTCGCTTCCAAAAGGAGAGGTTGAAATGGTGTCCGATCTGAAACAAAAGTTTCTGAAAATTGAAAACGATATTAAGGATTAGGGAATTAAAGGATTGAGGAATTTAGGAATTGAAAAGCGATGTCTTTCTCTATTTTAATTTCCCAATCCCTCAATCCCCTAATCCCTAAATTCCTCAATCCCTCAATTCGCAATTTATTTCTATGTCTGAAAGCATCTCGCATATACTCACATCCTCTTCCGAGCTTTGGATAGAAAAAAAGGACGGTGGTAAGCGACCGATTTCCGGGTTGAAAAACGGCCAAATTCTCGAAGCAACGGTGGATAAAGCTGTTGCCCCACGCAAAGCGCGACTTTATATTCAGGGAAAACCGGTATTGGCACGAACGTCCGTGCCGTTGAAAAATGGGGAAACACTTTTGTTGAAAGTCACGGAGGCCTCAGATCGACCGACGTTTCAACTGATTGAGGCAAAAGACGGGCGGTTTTTATTTCTGTCTCGGCATGCGTTTGAAGCAATGGGACGTCCGGGGGTGTATGGGTTGCTCTCCTCGATTTTAAAAACCCCAGTGAATCCGACCCATCGAACGGAACACCCGGGACGCTTGGAAAATCTTGCACGCGCTGTGTCCATGGGATCGAATCCCATGGGCCCGTCTTATTTGAAATCCCTCATTCAAAAGAGTGGACTGTCGTGGGAAAACAAGCTTCGAACCGTCTTTATGAATCATCGTTTTTTACCCGATCCTTTGATAAAGACCCTTATTGAGGGAGACCTCAAAGCCCTTGCCATGAGATTGGCAGTAGCACCATCGGAAACCACTGAATCCATCACCCATACGATTCGAGTCGTTATCGAAGGTATGGAACAATTTCAACTTCTAAACAGCCACGCTTCCCAGGAGACTGGAAAATACCTCCTGCCCCTGCCCGTATTTTTGGAAGATACGTTTCGATTCGGGCAAATTCTCATTGATTTGGGCAAGAGAACATCGGCTAAATCCGATAAAGCGGATCGTATGATTCGTGTATCCGTATTGCTTGAGATGTCAAATTTAGGAAACATAAGCGCCGATCTCACCCTATTGAAAAATGCCATCAGCGGCTCTTTCGGTGTGGAGAATGGCGAAACGCTGGCCCTTATCGAAAACCATTTATCGGGTTTCGGTGAAAGGCTTCGGCAAAACGGATTTACGGTTCATCCGATCACCTGTCGAATCATCGATCCACAAATTCTTTCCTCAGCTTCGTTTGCCGACCAATTCGTTCACAGCAATGACGGTCTCCTCAATATCGTGATTTAGGGTTTCGTCCCATCTTATTTTATTCCTTGCGAAGTGTCCCGTTACCGTGGTAATGAATTGCGAATTGAGGAATAGGGAATTGAGAGATTTAGGAATTAGGGGATTAGAGAATTAAAATAAAAAAATACCGCTTTTCTATTTCTAAATCCCTCAATCCCCTAATTCATGTAATTGTTTTGGATAACAGAGATGTATCAGGAAACCGTACAAGTCCTTTGGAACAAACAGGTGGGATCCTCTTATTTTCGGATGGGATTATCCTGTAACCGGGGATACGAAGCGGCTATCCCCGGGCAATTTGTTATGTTGCGATTTGTGGATCAAATATCGCCGTTATTGCGTCGCCCGTTTTCCGTTCACCGGCTTGTTTCCGAGAATAATGTGTCGATCGGCATCGAACTGCTTTACAAGGTCGTGGGTGCAGGAACGCATCAGCTTTCATCGTGTCGGATCGGCGATCGCCTTGATGTTCTGGGTCCTTTGGGAAGAGGGTTTACGATCTCAGAAACCTATCAGCGCATTTTTATCGCTGCCGGCGGTATCGGAGTCGCTCCCATGGTTTTTCTGGCCGATGTCTTGAACCAGAGAAAGGTTGATTTTTCTCAGGTTCATCTGTTTTTGGGGGGGCGGTCCACAGATGACGTTTTGTGTAAAGACGCATTTTCAGGTTGCGGGGCATCGGTTTGTACGACTACGGACGATGGTTCAGAGGGAGATCAGTGCCTGATAACCAGTCCATTGGAAATTGAAGTGGAGCGGCTTCGGCCGGATATCATATATGCCTGCGGACCGATGGATATGCTAAAGTGTGTTATCGGTATTGCGGAAACCCACTCGGTTCCCTGCGAGATTTCCATTGAAACCGCAATGGCTTGTGGAATTGGGGTATGTCTTGGCTGTGCGGTAGAAAGACAGGATTCATCTGGTAAATACCTCCATGCATGCCTGGATGGCCCGGTATTTGATGCCAGTGAAATAAACCTTATTTGAAACATAAAACATTGACTTGCCGAAAATGCTATGATAGGGGGCTT
>JAHEHB010000423.1 GCA_024644775.1 Deltaproteobacteria bacterium | reverse complement strand
GTCATCAGAAGTATGACGATTTTTGGATTGTCGGTAAATTTGAAGATAAACGCCGCGATGGCTTGGGGTACCTGCTCTCGCATCATAATCCAACTAAACGCAGAAGCGATAGCGATAATAATCAATACGCGCACACTGCCCCAGGTCACTTTCAACAGGGTACGCCAGAGTTCTTGCGGGCCGACATTTCGATACACGAAGACACCGAGAATCACGCCGTACAGAACCGCCACTGCCGCCGCCTCGGTCGGCGTGAACACACCGGAAAGAATCCCAAATACGATGATAATGGGCATGAGAATCGCAGCAGATCCCCGAGAGGTGGCGACCAGTGCCTCCTTCAATGTGACACGCGGATACCGGGGATACCCCTTTTTCTTTGCTAAAAAGTAGGTAAAAATCATTTGGGTGATGCCGATCACCATGCCGGGGAGGATGCCGGCCAGCAGAAGTCTGCCGATGGATACATCGGCTAGCGCCCCATAAATGACCATGGCTACACTGGGGGGAATGATGGGCCCGATCATGGCTGAGGCCACCGTTACCGCGGCGCTGAAATCCGCGTGGTATCCCTCTTTTTTCATGGCCGGGATTAATACGGAGCCCAGCGCGGCCGTATCCGCCGTTGCAGAACCGGACATGCCGGCAAATATGATACTGGCAAAAATGTTCACCTGGGCAAGTCCCCCGTGGATATGCCCTACCAAGGCCTTGGACATGGTCACGATCCGGTCCGTTAACTTGCAGGCATTCATCAATTCGCCGGCTAAATAAAAAAACGGGATGGCAAGGATTAGAAAAGAATCAACCGCGGTAGTCATCCGCTGGGTGAGCATGGAAAAGGTGATATCGGCAAAAAAGAGATAGGTAACCGACGCCATGCCCATGGCAAACACCAGGGGCATGCCGAGCAGAAGGAGCACGATGAGTAAAATGATGATTCCGGTTGTCAGCAAAAGTTATCTCCTCACATCGGATCCGTTCTGTCGTCGAACGCTTTTCCTCTGTGAAATCGTTCACGACGATTCCGGTAGATCCATCGTAGAATAATATAAAAAACCATCAACCCCCCGCCAATAGTTGCCGGCACCCTAACAATGCTTGCCGGGATATCAAATGCGCTCATGGTGGTCATATGATCGATTTGAACGAGTGGAATGCTATAATAAACGAGAATAACGAGAAAAACGACAGCGCAGGCCCGATTAAATCCACGGACCCACCGACGGAGTTTGAGCGGGATTTTAATGAAAAAAGCATCGACGTTTAAATGGGTGCCGTCCCAGCACAACACGGCAGCTCCCAGGAAGGTCAACCAGACCAGAAGCAGTCTGACCAATTCCTCACTCCAGATCAGGGGGCTGTCCAGTACGAAGCGACAGAATACTTGAAGGATTGTCAATGTCACAATAGTGGCAAAAAGCACTCCTGAAATAATTCTAAACGGAAAAGCCAGGTCCAGAAACTTTCGAGTTCCCTTTTGCTGATTCGCCTCCATGAATTTTATGCCCTCCCTGCTGATATCGGCCCCATACCATAATCATATAGTACGTTATTTTCATTGTTTTATTGGGACATGTTTTCCCTCTCCAATAGCCCGAATAATAATTTATCTATTCATGGGAAACCCCGTTCTCTCTTTTCATGACTTGTATTCGTCTGTGAATCGATCAATCTGCTCGAGGCCTGCTTTCAGTTTTTCAGGTGGGGTCTCCGGACCGAAATCCATGCGCACATGGTTCTCATAGCCATAACAGCTACCGGGGATCAAATAAGTCCGATACGGTTCTTTGATCAAGGTAACACACAAATCCCACGATGATAGATCCAAATCGTAGTGAGAGAACGATAGAAACCCGCCTTCAGGCCGCACCCAACTGAAGGCTTCTTTACTGTTCATCCAATTAGAAATGATGTCGTAGCTCTTGCGGCCCACGTCCATTGTTCCCTGCTAACTTCGTATTTCCTTTCGGGGATGATAAAGTTATCCTCAGCGGTCCAGGCAATATATACGTGATCTCCCCTTTCAAAGGCATGTGCATCGCGGATGTTTTGCTTTTGAACAATGCAACTGCCGGTTTCTTTGAATGAAACCTGATAGCGTGTGAAGGAGCCCAAAAATACCGCGGCTAGGATTTCAGCCGGATAGTAATTAGGGTATTTGGATGTCGGTTGATCCAGTAAAACGATTTTCCAGGGCCTTACCGCCACACTGGCCGGCTGTCCCACCTGGATATTCCCGAGTGATTTCCCGATCAGTTCAAAACCTTCCTCGATTCGAACCATTATATCGCTTGAATTCGAAATTTTTGTCAATTCTTTTTTCACAAAAAAATTGGGTGATCACAGAAAATTTATGGATGCAGGATACAGAATTCATAAAATTTCTGAAGGTTAAATAACACCATTGGTTGACTGAACAGGTTTGCATGTCGTACCATAAATATCGTGTGTGTTTTGGGGCCTATTGATCTTGGCTGATATTGATTACAATACCCGCAAGGAGGTTTTTTCAACTATTTACTAACTAGTGTCCGTTCAGAAACGAGGAATTTTGGTCGAGATCAAGGCGCGCGAAAAATTTTACTGCAGGCATATAGTTGATATTCCGAGGATAAAATTTTGAGCATAACGAAGATATCGGGCAAAATAACCGTTTGTGGATGGGCACTAAATAGCAACCGCCTTGAAAAAAATAGGTGTCGAGCAATGATTTCGTATAAACTCTTTTTGCTGGTGCCGGGAGTGGTCGGATAAAATTTTGACTTCATGAGATTGTTTATTTTCCTACTCATATTTGTCAGCATATACAGCGGCATTCACGTCTACGGTTTAATAAAAGTTCGCCAGGCGCAAGTCCTTAATACCTCAGGCATCATTACGCTGACCATTTTCATGGCCCTTATGATCTTTGCTCCCATTGGGGTTCGTCTTTTGGAAAGTGCCGGATTTGAGAAAACTGCTCGCATATTGGCGTATATCGGTTATACATGGATGGGGCTGTTGTTTTTGTTTATCAGCTCGGCCTTTGCGTTCGATATTTATCGATTGCTATTGGCTATCGGTAAGTCCATCTTTCAGGCAAATTTATCGGGAATCACCCCGACACCTCGAGTGATTCTTATCACTTCTCTTATCTTTTCGGTAAGTGCGGCCCTTTACGGGTCTTTTGAAGCAAACCGTATTCGAACAGAACATATTACCATCAAGTCGCCAAAGATTCCGAAAGAAGTCGGCCGTGTTCGGATTGCCCAGATATCCGACGTTCACATCGGTCTGATCGTTGGGAAAAACCGGCTAAAGAGAATTCTTGACAAGGTAAAAACGGCCCAACCGGATATTTTCATATCGACGGGCGATTTGGTAGACGGCCAGATGGACGATGTATCAGCATTGACGCACATGTTCCGTGAAATTTCGGCCAAATACGGAAAATTTGCCGTAACCGGAAACCACGAATATTATGCAGGGCTTGACCGAAGCCTTATGTTTACAAACGAGGCCGGTTTTACCGTATTGAGGGGAGAGACGCTCAGACTCAATGGATTTTTAAATATCGCCGGAGTGGATGATATGGCTGGAAGGGGCTCCGGACGGGTCAAAGACATTTCTGAAAAGGCCCTTCTTTCACCGCTTCCCAACGATAAATTTATCCTTTTCTTAAAACACAGGCCTTTGCTGGAAAAAGAGGCGATTGGGCTTTACGATCTTCAGATTTCGGGACATGTCCATAAAGGACAAATTTTCCCATTCAGCCTGATTACCATGCTTTTTTATCCGGAGGATGCCGGTCTGTTGAAACTCGACAACCGTTCCTCTCTTTATGTGAGTCGAGGTTCCGGCACCTGGGGCCCACCCATCCGATTTCTATCCCCTCCTGAGGTCACCATCATCGAGTTGGTGTCTGAAGGCCAAAAATAGCATAACCTGGGTTTTAATCAGTCAGAAGCTAAACAGCCGGCGATAAAATGCAAAGTGTGGTATTGTTCGTTGGTTGAAATTTGTTTTTATGGACCGAACCATTTCTTAAACAGCGCTTTAACGGAGCCTGAGGTAAGAAGATCTACCCAGTCTTCCTCCGAGGATGCCGCCGCCCGTTCTATTTTATCCAACGGCCACCATTCAACCGGCTGAAAGGTGCATGGTAAACTCTTTTTAAGGGCTGGTAGAAGATATTGCTCTACAATTGTTTTTTCTTCCCCTGCCAACGCTTTAAAATGAATATGAAGTTCTTCGATATACCAATCTTCGATATGCGCAACCGTATCCAAGGAAACTTTGCTTAGTGTCTCAAATTTGATGCCCATATTTTCCCGTAATGATTTCTCTGTCAACATCTCAAAATATTGGTTCAGCTCATCTTTTATGGGAGAATAACCGTCGGTATCCACCATGAAGGTCAGGGTAAGGTACCCGCCGCCATAGGGCTTCTTAGAGGAAGAAATTTTGAGAATGCCTTCTTTTTGTGCCTTATCTCCCTGTAATTTGATTAGAAAACTAACAAATGCGATCATCCCCTCGTGGGCTTTTATCGAAATGTAGCTTTTTTTCTCATTAAACGAATCAGTCACAGAATACATCTCCTTTTCATTTGATGTTGACTCTACAGAATAACCGTATCGTAGTAACCATCCAAGATATTATAGGAATAATGAGTATATTCCTCAAATAGCACTCTCGATGACAGTTTTTCAAGCCAAGAGATTGTGGCCTGCGTTCTAATACCGTTG
>JAHEHB010000422.1 GCA_024644775.1 Deltaproteobacteria bacterium | reverse complement strand
ATGTTACAATAAGATCGATGCTTTTTGACGGAATATCGATTAAGCTCTTGGAATTTCCAAATACTATATGATGTTTTGTTTTCATTTTAAAACCGCTGCATGATACCTTGTTTTTGAATGAATGTGTACGATCCGCTTAGCGATTACTTGCGGGAATCAAATCCGACTCCATCGATTATCTTCCCCAACCGCTTCTATTTATCGTGGAAACGGTACGCATCTTAAGCGAATCTCTGAAAGGCTGTCAACTCCTCGGTTTTTTTAAAAAATGGTGCGGTGGAGAAAAAACGGGAGGTTATTTTGAAACCGGTCGACGCATGACTACCTTGTCGAGTCAGCTACAGGTACTTTGTGGCCCACAGTGCTGCTTGAATACGGCTCGGCACATTAATTTTTCGGTAGGTGTTGTAAAGATGGGTCTTGACCGTGTGAAGACTTATGTACAATTTGTTAGCGATTTGAGGATTCGAGTAACCGGCCGCCACCATCTCCAATATCTCTGCCTCTCTAAATGTCAGAGAGTCCGGATCGGTTTCAGAAGAAATTTGGCTCTTTTTTACTTTTATAAAACACTCACTGATAATTTTTCTGGGGGCCCACAAATCCCCTTCAAAAATGGAAGAAATTCCTTTTAGGAACGTATCTACTGGATCACTTCGGTAAAAGAAACCTTTCACCCCCTGTACAATTGCTTCTTCCTCGATCCCAAAATGCGGGGTTACATTGAAAAATGCCACAAAGTCTTTGGTCAATGATCTTTTGCACTCAGATTCTAACATCTGTAGGCACGCTTCACTATCTTTTGCAAAACAGTCCCAAAGAGTCAAAGTAGGTTGCCGTTTTGCACCATTACCACCATTCTGTATGCCGGTGGAATTATCGAATGCAAAGCATTGTATTCCCGTCTCACGTTCCAAAAAGGAGACCATCAGTTCATTTTGAGCTTTCAGGGGTCCGAGAATATATATTTTTCTTTTATCATTCATCCGCACTCCTTTTCGGTTATTTCAGAAGTTCACAGCACCCTCTGCCGGGGGATTGCGAAGCAATCTATCAGCATGTGTTCACACATTTTATTCATAGCGAAAAATCACAATATAGATTATTGAGGCCATTATTTCTTTTAGTAATTTTAATAAGATAGGCGTTTTATAGAAGATTTTTCAATTTTTTCTTTTAACATTATTTTCGCCTACGTCAAGGTTACAGCAAGTATTGTGCCATATGTCCCTTTTTAGTCTCGTTTTATATATCCAGTAATTTCAATAAATTAAGTTTAGACATCAGGCCAAAACATTTATCTTGTACAAAAATTTATGAAATAAATTACCAATTGTGAGAGTTTTTTTTCACAAAATCGACATGGCCGGAATTCCTTGGACTTCTCATCACATACTATATATTGTATTACCAAATTTATTGACACACAAAAAGATCTCATATATAAAAACAGCTCACATTAAGCGGCATGAAAGTTAAATATGCATATTCGCAAGAATTTAATAATTATATCGAAACGGATATTTTTTTAAAAATTTGAAACAGAACAATTTGTTTTTCGTTTCGTCATACTCAAAAATCACGAATTATCCTTTTTTTGTTGACATATGGTCATAAAGATGTTCAAAAACTGAACGCTTAGATTTTCCAAGACAACACAATTGGTTTAATTCATTCGGGTTATCCAATCCTTCCCCGTAACCCACCAAGCGGAGCCATTTCTTCGGTAAGTAAACGTTTCGAAACTTCTACAACATAATGAAAATATCGTATAGATATAGGGGCCTGGGGGCAAAGGAACGAAATGAAATCATTTTATAATAAGAAACGGGTTTTAGTGACGGGTGCCTGCGGAACGGTTGGGAAAGAACTCATCAAAATGCTGTTGAACGAGTTTCAGGTGGGTGAGCTGGTCGCACTCGATAATAATGAAAGTGAACTTTTTTTTCGGACCGAAAAATATAAGGACTGGCCGAATGTCAGTTTTTTCTTAGCCGATGTTCGGGATCAGAATAAGCTGTCACGAAAAATGAGAGATGTCGATATCGTGTTTCATACGGCGGCATTTAAACATGTCATATTGTGTGAACAGTCGCCCTTCGAAGCGGTCCAAACTAATATTATTGGGGTTCAGAATATCATTTCCGCCGCCATTGAGAATAATGTAGAACGGGTGGTATTTACCAGTTCTGATAAAGCGGTAAACCCCACTAGCGTGATGGGCACCTCAAAACTGATGTGTGAACGATTAATGACGGCTGCCAATGCCAATTTCAGGTGGGCAGGCACAATTTTTTTTTCAACCCGTTTTGGAAACGTCCTCGGATCGAGAGGTTCGGTGATCCGTGTTTTCTGGGAACAGATTGGCAGGGGAGGGCCGGTTACATTGACGGATCCCGACATGACCCGCTTCATTATGAGCATAAAAGAAGCGGTACGACTGGTTATCGAATCGACGCTTTTAGCCAAGGGCGGAGAGGTGTTCATTACGAAAATGCCGGTTATTCGGATTAAGGATCTGGCAGAAGTGATGATCGCCGAACTGGCGGACAGGCATGACTTTGCACCTGCCGACATTAAGATCGAAACGATCGGTGTCAAACCGGGAGAAAAAATGTATGAGGAACTGATGAATGTCGAAGAGACCCGAAGAGCCCTGGAACTCGACCGCTACTTTGTCGTACTGCCCGCGTTTCGGAGCCTGTATCGCGAAATCGAATACAATTATACAAATATCATATCAAATAAGGTATCAAGTCCCTATCATTCCAATTTAGAAAAACCGCTGTCCAATGATACATTGGTGAGATTTTTGTATGAAAACGACCTGTTGAATGAAGCAATCGATGAATAATACCGAGGCGAGTTTCTTAAGATCAGTGTAAAGCAACGTCAAAGAGGAGAGCAGCGGTGCATGTTTTAATTCTTGGTGGAGATGGATATTTGGGATGGCCGACAGCGATGCATCTAACGGCAAAGGGTCACAGCGTGGGAGTTGTGGATAATTATTTACGCCGACGCATTTGTATGGAAGAAGATGTTTCCCCGCTTTTCGAGGTGCCCAACCTTCATGAACGTTCTAATCTATGGGTGGCGAAGTCGGGATATCGGATTCCGGTTTTTATCGGTGATCTTGCAAATTGGGAATTTGTCGAAGAAGTATTTCGGGAGTTTAATCCGGAGGCCGTCGTCCATTACGCCGAACAACCTGCGGCACCCTACTCCATGCTGAATCGCAGATCCGCTTCTCTAACGATTAATAACAACCTTAATGTTACCGCAAATGTTATTTTTGCAGTTAAAGAATTTTGTCCAGATGCGCACATTGTAAAAATTGGTACCATGGGCGAGTATGGAACACCAAATATTGATATAGAAGAAGGATGGCTCGAAGTTCATCACAATGCACGGAGTCAAAAATTTTTGTACCCCCGACAGGCCAGTAGTCTATATCATACTACCAAAATCATGGACACTGACCTGTTATGGTTTTATGTCCGCATGTGGAATATACGTGTTACAGACCTTATGCAGGGACCGGTTTATGGTATTTATACCAATGAGACAGGTGAGAACGAGCATCTGTTTCCATTTTTAAATTATGATGAGCTGTTTGGCACAGTACTTAACCGCTTTGTGGTTCAAGCAGTTGCCAACTATCCTCTAACGGTTTTTGGAAAAGGCGGACAAACCCGAGGTTATTTGAATATAAAAGACACCCTTAATTGCGTCCGATTATCCCTGGAAAATCCACCTAGCAAAGGCGAACTTCGAATTTTTAATCAATTCACAGAAACTTTCAGTGTTAATGAACTTGCTGAAAGAGTCAAAAAAGTTGGAAATTTTCTTAATTTAAATGTCGAAATTATGCCTGTAGAAAATCCTCGGAAAGAATCAGAAGAACACTATTATAATCCGAAGCATACCGGGTTGCTTGAACTGGGATTAGAACCCAATTTTTTAACCGATGATGTTCTCGCCCGGATGATCGAATTTGTCATCAAACATAAGCAAGAGATCAAAACTGAGCAGATCTTCCGAAAGGTAAAGTGGGCATGAAATGGTTGATAACAGGAGGCTGTGGCTTTATTCGCATAAGCATTACAGGCACCGACGTCCCAGTCGACTTAATCACTAATCAAGATTTGACATCAAGCCCTAAAGAATTGAAAAATGAAAAATCAAAAACTAAATGTAAAAAATACGACGGTTAATTTTAAAGATCTTAAAATCACGCTTGAAAGGTGTTCAGAAATTTCAGCTGCTTATCTTTTTGGTTCTGCTGCAGGTGGAGAGGTTGTTGTCAATGATCTGGATATACTGGTACTGCTTCAACAAGGCATTGATAAAGATGAAGCTTATATTAATCTTACTTACAACTTGTCTAAATCTTTAAAGATTCCTGAAGCCTGTGTCGATTTGCTGTTTTTTGATCTTGAAGAAGCAGATCCCTCAATCCTGACCGGGGCTGTAAACCGGGGAATTTTGCTAATCAACCACGACCCCGAATATCTCAGCAATATGATTGATAGTGTCTCAAGGTATTTGCTTGAAAATGAGACCATGATGATCCGAGCACGGCGTTTGCGCCAAGAAAGAATGGAGGTGTTCGGTGAAACTTGATGATGAACGTCTGGGAAAATACCTGGACGAGATAGCTGCCGAGACCATTGATATTGAAAAAACCATTGGTCAGAAAGATAAAAAGAAAAATAGTTTGGCGCAAGATCCGCATATTTTAAAA
>JAHEHB010000086.1 GCA_024644775.1 Deltaproteobacteria bacterium | reverse complement strand
ATACTTGGCCAGTTCCGTTCCCACGTGATTTGCCAGCCGAAACATGCCGCCGAGCCCCGGATATATTCCTATTCCGGTTTCAGGGAACGCCATGGATCCGGCAGGGGTGGCGATAATTGTTTGACAGGCAAGGGCCAGTTCACTGCCTCCACCAAGCGATAACCCATCCAGAACGGCAATCGTAAGCTTGTCGGAATTTTCGATTCGAACCGCTACTTCATGGCCCCGCCGGGTAAATGTGACAATGTCTTGAATCTTATCTGCCTTTATTTTTTGGACAAAATATCGAATATCAGCGCCTGCAACAAATGCTTTACCGGCGCCTCGAAATACGATTGCCCTGACTTCAGGATTATTCTCTGCTTCCGAAAAACGGTGATCAAGCTGGTTTACAACCGTTTCATTCAGGGCGTTCATTGCTTCGGGCCGATTGAGGGTTATGGTTGCCACATCATTTTTTATTTCGAGATCCACGAAGTTAAATTCAAAGGGTTTACCCAGTGCTTTTTGTTTTGTAAGAACCTTAGGCATCTTGAAATCCGCATGACGCCGGGCAATGGCTTCTACGGCCTCGATGGTTTTTTCGATGCCGATCTTATTCATGATCTCAAACGGACCGTTTGCCCACCGCAGACCGATTTTGGCCCCCCTGTCGGTGTCCTCCATTGTGGCGACGTTTTCGTCCACGAGTGCTGCGGCAACGCCAAGACAGACCCCGTAGAACCGATGGATGACGGTATCCAGTTTGGAGGTTTCGACGTCTCCTTCAAGATTCCAATTTTCCCCTTTATCCATCTGTTGTTTTAGTATTTCCGAAGGTGCATAGAACGCACCCAGTTCGTTTCCCAGCGTTGATGCGGCATGAAAGGCAATCGGTATACCGGTAATGTTCATTAGTTCGAAGGGTCCCATGCCGATATTAAAGGCTCTTTTGGCAGCTTCTTCAATGGTGGGTATGTTTGTCACGCCTTCTTCAAGCATTCGTGCTGCTTCGTTTAAAAAAGGAACAAAAAAGCGATTAACTGCGAAACCCGGTGCATCCTTGACGACGATGGCGGTTTTACCATGGAGCTTTGCAACTAGCAGTGACTTTTCCAACGTATCATTACTCGTTTTATCGTGGGGTATGACTTCCAGCAGGCGATTTTTTGCCGGATGATAGAAGTAATGGAAACCGATGAACCGGTCGGCACGCTCGGTTTGCCGTGCAAACTCTCGGACATAAAAACTGGAGGTGTTGGTAGCGAAAATGGTTTTATCGGAACAGATCACGTCAAGTTTTTTAAAGAGCTCGGATTTTATCGTTTTGTCTTCGAAAATAGCTTCTATCACAAGGTCCGCATCGGCAACAGCCTTTAAATCAGTCGATCCGTGAATTCTGGATCGGATTTCTTCGGCATTTTCCGGACGAAATATTTTACGTTCGACAGCTTCCTGCAACATTTTGTCGATGATGGAAAGGCCTCTTTTTACAAACCCGTCTTTTGTATCCACCATGACAACAGGAATGCCTTCCTGTGCCAGCTTCTGAGCAATACCACTGCCCATATTACCGGCGCCGATTACGCCGATTTTTTGGATTTGGGACATGGAACCTCCCGGTCATTTGTTTTTCCATTCCGGTTTTCGTTTATCATAAAAACTTGCAATACCCTCCAGCGTGTCTTCAGTTTTCATAAGGGTATTTAAAAAGAGGTTTGTAACCCCCTGAAGGGCGCTTGGGAAGTTCTTACCTAAGTGTTGTTTCACGGCCAATTTGTTCAGCCGGATGATCAGCGGGCTGCACACCTGAATTTCGCCGATGAGCGATTCAACCGCTTCGGAAAATATATCGTCTTCGACGACACTGCTCACGAGCCCCATGGTGCAGGCTTGCGTTGCGGTGTATATTTTTCCTGTTGTGCAGATCTCCATCGCTTTTGCCGGACCTACCAGTTGTGGCAAACGAATGGCTGCATAGGGCGGGAAAAAACCCAGTTTGATTTCTGGTTGTCCAAACGTTGCACTTTTTGCTGCAACGATAATATCGCAGCCTATGGCGAGCTCCATGCCGCCGCCGAGTGCTGCACCGTGAACCCCGGCAACAATCGGGACTTCCAGTCCGTCGAAGATCTCAAAAATACGATTAAAGACGGCGATCATTTCATTGACCCGATCGGGTTTGTGTTCCCCCACGTCTACCCCCGCGCACCAACTTAGGCCATCACCCCGGATAACAATACACTTGAGGTTTTTATCGACGGCGAGGTTCTCAAGCGTTGCGGTAATCTCTTGCATCATTTCGATATTCAGCACGTTGTGTTTTGGCCGTGCAAGTGTGATCCGTGCAACGCCATCCGTCTTTTCGAATCGATGGTGTTTATGATCTGCCATGTTATTGCCACCTCGTTTCATTTAAGCTTTTTCAAAAACGTACGTGAGTTGTCCGTTTGGAAGCACCGTGACGTTTACTTGCATGAGAAGACCAACTTTCAGTTCCGCTTCCGGGGTATCCCCGGCAATTCCTCCGAAGACTTTGTAGTCTCCGTAGTCCAGCAGGGCGATATAATAGGGGGCATCCGCATCAAATCCGGCCGGTGCGTAGTGGAGTCTGCTGTAGGTGACAAGTTTTCCGTTCCCTGAAACTTCATACCATTCCATGTTGCCGGTGAGACATTGATAGCAATCTGCGCGGGGGGGGAAAAAGACAAGATCGCAGTCTTTGCAGCGGGTTCCCGTTAGCTTACGTTGTTTCAAGTGATCGACGAAGTCATTTATTTTTGTGATTGCGGTAAAACTCACCGTACCAAATTGTTTGAATCGATCATCTACCTCTCTTTTATCAGCCATTTCTATCTCCCCAGAATGGTGACATT
Source organism: Deltaproteobacteria bacterium (assembly GCA_024644775.1). Next base: position 12,466 of record JAHEHB010000086.1, on the reverse strand, counting down.
TCCGTAAAGTCCCACCCCACCGATATTGTGAACCAGGCCTATTTCGGGATTGTGTACCTGCACCTCGCCGGCTTCCCCGCGAAGCTGTTTGACAATGGTTCTCATCTGTGAGCCGCCGGTGGCCCCGATGGGATGCCCCTTTGAGAGCAATCCGCCATCTATATTCACCGGAATCGTACCTTCTTTATAAGTTTCTCTGCTTTGAATGAGGTCTCGTCCTTCCCCCGGGGATGCAAATCCGAGATCTTCATATGCCATTAGTTCTGCAACAGTAAAGCAATCATGCACTTCCGCAATATCGATGTCTTTTGCTGCTATTCCGGCCATTTTGTATGCCTGATCCGCAGCTTTTTGTGCCACGGTGAGTCCTGTGAAAAGACTTCTTGCAGACAGATTTACACTTGCCGATGCCGCACCGAGCCCCAGAACCCAGACCGGCTCATTGGAAAGTGCTTTGGCTCTTTCTTCGTTGGCAACGATCACACAGGAACTGCCATCTGCATTGGCACAACAATCACCCACCCGAAGGGGGCTTGCCACCGTGCCGGACATTCGATTTTCCGGATCCGAAAACATCTCAAATGAAACCGGCTTTCGGTAAACGGCCGTTTCGTTTAATTGGCCGTAGGCAGCGGCTTTTACCCGGATCAGTGCCAAATCATCCAGCGAGGTCCCATATTTTGCCATGTGCGCTCTGGCGTACATCGCATAATATGCCGGCATCATGGTGCCAAATGGGCTTTCCCATTGGATGTCCGCTCCCCGTCCCATTCGCTCCTGGGATTCAGCAGAGGAAATCTCGGACATTTTTTGGAATCCGATAACGGCTATCATATCATGAAGCCCACACTCAATCAGTGAATAGGCGAGGCGAAGACCGGTACTGCCGGATGAACACAGGGTCTCCACATAAAACGTCGGCTGTGGATTGAGTCCAAGATATTCTGCCAATACACCGGCCGGGGAGCGCTGTTTATCGTATTCCGGAGCAGAACATACGACCGAGGCATCGATGTCTTTTGCCCCGATTCGGGCATCCAGCAGGGCTTCTTTGAATCCTTCAAAAACCATTTCTCTTATGGATCCAGGATAACTCCGTACAAACGTACTTTGACCGACACCGATGATTGCGACTTTACCCATAAAACCTTGCTCCCGATAGTCAGTTTTCAGCCTTTTGCTTACGGCTGGTTAAATGTATTGGCCGCCATCCACCTTGATAACCTCTCCGGTGATATGGCGCGCTTTATCAGATGCAAGAAAAACCACCATATGTGCAACGTCTTCAGGTGAGCCGACGCGATTCAAGACAATTTCACTTAACGCCATATCGATAATTTTGTTCCGGGCATCCGATTCTTTGAGCATGCGGGTCTCGATTAAACCCGGAGCCACGGCGTTTACGTTTACTCCGAATGCGCCCAGTTCTCTGGCCACCGCTTTGGTATATCCGATAATCCCCGCCTTTGATGCCGAATAATTGGTTTGACCGAATTTTCCTCGTAAGCCGTTGATAGAGGTGATGTTTATTATCTTTCCATACTTTCGGTCTTTAAAATGAGGCGCCACATGACGGGTAAAGTTAAAATAGCCTTTTAAATTGACTTCTATGACCCGATCCCACTGCTCCTCGGACATTTTCCAGGATACGCCATCCCAGTTCATCCCGGCATTGTTTACAAGAATATCGAGTTTACCGAATTCAGCAAGCGCAGATGCAACCGACCGCTCTGCATCTGAAAACGACGACGCATCGGCCTTGAGGGCAACGGCTTTTCGGCCCATATCAACGATTTTATCTCTAATTTCCATGGCCTCGGTTTCATGCTTTCGATATAACAGACAGACATTGGCCCCTTCACGGGCAAGTTCGATTGAAGCGGCAGCACCAATCCCCTGTGATCCGCCGGTAACAAGGGCATTTTTATTTTCTAAAAGCATACCAAGCCTCTCTTGTAAGTCCTTATGGTGTCCGATCTACACTTTCGGTTTTGCCAAAACAGCGGCCATAAACTCGGCATCAAATGCCGCGCCGTCGGCCTGACGCCGTCTGTATTCGATGAAATCGATCGTGTCCTGTCCGGTGAGTTTCTTTGTATTGAATGCGTTAAATCCTAGAAAGGCTTCAGTAGCCATGTTTGCAGCCAGCCAGTGCCTGTTAATTATTTTTCCTTGATCCCAGAAAAATTTTTTCTTCAAGCGAATTCCGTCAATACTCTTAATCAAGCATCCGGGAAACAGGTTCGTAAACGTCCAAAGGATTTTGTTCACCTCGGCATCGAGGCGATCAAAATCAACGGTTGCCGTTTTTACGGTTTCTCGTGCTTTTTTGGCTTCGTCTCCGGTTTTGAACTCTCCAAAAACGATTTCTCCGTCCTCAAGATAACTGTCTGTGATAACCGCGGGGTTTCGAACCCATTTTTCATTTTCTTTTATGACCGGAACACAATTTGATATGAGTCCCAGCTGCTTCATTTTGTACGCACTCCAGAGTTCACACGAGATGCAATTCCACATGGCAAGCTCAATGGGCAGCATCCACGGTAAAAAGTCGGAGCTGCCTCCGTCCGGCGCCGACCCATGTCGTGGCCCCGCTTGACCGAATATGGCAAGATCGCTGGACAGGGAAATATCGCATGCCATCCCAATTTCCTGCCCTCCCGCTATCCGCATTCCGTTCACCCGGCAGATCGTTGGTTTTTTGCACCCCAGGATGCTATCGACCATGGCATTAAAAAGATCCATATAAACCCCATATTCATTGGGTCGACTCGCATAGTATTCAGCATATTCTTTGGTATTACCGCCCGTGCAGAAAGCTTTCTCGCCGATTCCGGTAAAAACGGCCGCCACAATCGAATTGTCTGACGAAGCCCGCTGAAATCCGGAAATCACGCCTTTGACCATCTTTGTCGTATAGGAATTGTACTGATTGGGATTATTTAGGGTAATCCATGCGGAAAAAAGATCCTCGACCGGTTTTCCAGAGGGGTCTAAGATCGGCTTTTTTTCGAATATCACCCCCGGAGCCTTATCTGAGAAATGTTCTGCTTCCCACAAGAAATGATTTTTCGTGCCGGATTCTTTCGGTAGCCAGCTTAAATCAGACATGGATTCCTCCTTTACGTGCGGTCAATGTGGGTTGGAAAAACGATTTTATTTTCCGACGGACATGAACGATTGCTCATTTGTTGAAAAGCTACATTACAGCTACGCTGAATTTTGTCAAGCGAAAAAGGCTCTGTTAATACCCTGATTATCCCTGGTCCGGACCGAATATAAGTGGTGACCCTTTCAGGCTTTCAGCTCCGTAAAAACCAGAAGTCGTGCAACCTATGACCAGTCGCGCCGGGGCAGGTCTGTAAATCCTGTCTATTTCGGAACCTGAACGTTTTGAAAGTTCGTTTAAGGGTTTGGCAATAAGTGCCGATATATAACGATGGGTTTGATGTTTATTTGATTTCATTATGATGTGATTTACGAAAAGGAGCAACGCATGAAAAAAAGAGTGGAGTCCCGATTTGGATCAATTGCCGTGGATAAGGGATTTATCACAACATCGCAGCTTGTCGATGCCTTATCGATTCAGGCAAAAGAGAATGTTGAGCAAGGTAAACACAGGCTGCTGGGACAGATATTGTTGGATCAGGGACACATGACCCAAACGCAGGTTGACGAAGTACTTGAAATGATGAACCAGGCGATGATGTACGCCTTGGCGGCCGGCCGGTAGGTCTCGATTCAAAGTTGGGTTTTCTATAATACGTTTTATTTCCTCTTTTTCTTGCTTTTTAAATTTTTCGTCGTATCGACAGGATTTGGAAAAAAATCCAAAAAAGATGTCGATGGAAGATCCCACCCGAGTTCCAGCCAGTTTTTGAACCGCTCGTCGAAAGTTTTCCGATAACGAATATACGTTTCGACGATTTGAAAAAGATATTTTTCGAAAAATTCAGCGAGAATATTTTCTCCATATTGGATGATGAGACTGAGAAGCGGCACCGGTAGTAAAGTATTTTTCTTTTTTGCCTCTTCCAGGATAATTTGAGTCAAGATAAACGCGGTGACGTCCTCCTTTGTATTCGCCTCAATAACCTTCGCCTGTCTGCCGTCTCTGATCATTGCGGTTAAATCGTTTAGGCTGATGTACGTACTTTTTTCAGTATCATACAGCCGTCGATTCGCATATTTTTTGATGAGAACGATGTCTGCCATGGGGTTTTCTCCTTGATTAAAAAAGTCTATAAAAGCGTTTGACGTTTTGCAACAAAATAATCGGGTAAACCCTTACCAATAATAACATTACAATAAAACTATATATAAATTTCAATATGTTATTTATTTTTTATTTTTTTAATAGAAATTGTGCAGTGCAACAAATTTTCTTGACATATAGAATTTGTGCACTATTGTTCTTCACAATTTATAAAATGAGTACGTACGACTCTACCTCGAGAAAATAGATTCTATACGATATAGGGAGACTTATCATGGAAAAGGGGATGACGATTGACCATTTATCTGTTGACCAAACGTATGAGAAAGCGGTTACCGTCACCGCTGAAATGATTGACCGTTTTGCCCAGGCTACCGGTGACCACAACCCGATTCACTTAGACGAAGCGTATGCGAAAGATACTATTTTTAAAACACGGGTGGCGCACGGCATGCTGCAGGCCGGGATTTTGTCCGGTATTTTAGGTACCGAGTTTCCAGGCGTTGGCACCATCTATTTATCCCAAACGCTCAAATTCATTAAGCCCGTTTTTATTGGCGACAGACTTACGTTTCGTTTGAGCGTTCTGGAACTTATCAAAGAAAAAAACCGCGTACGGTTAGAGACCGTTTGTATCAACCAAAATGGAAAAACAGTTGTTACCGGTGAAGCATTGATGATGCCTCCGGCCGCCTGAAGACGGTGGCCTCCTGGTATGGTGCAAGTAAGCCTCAGGGTGTTTATCGGTTTTCCCGCCGGGCGGGATTCAGGTTTCGGTGCTCAGTCAAGTCTCCACGCGGACACCTGATATGAAACTACATGGAATGGCGTTCGATATTTGTCATGCTGGAGTTTCTTTTTCGATTATACTGAACGCTTTCCAAGCCAGCGGCAACGCTTCTATGAGAATTCGCGGAGCCGGTCATTGAACCACAGAACCACGGAATATCGAGCCGCTGAATACTGAAGGATGTAATCGCTCCCGGACTTCGGTGCCACTTCGGCGGAATCGGCACGCTCTGTCTTTTGAATCCATAAAATTCGATAAAATTCCTTCCATGATATTCAGAATTTATCGATCATACAAATCGATAATGTTCGGTTAATCTATTGACAATCAAAAGTGGTTTGATAAAGATGATTTTAAGCGCTTTAGATTGAATGATATTGGGCTTCCCAAGTCATTAATCCTTAAAACGATATGTATGAAGGCGTGCGAAAAGTAAGGGCGTATCACGATTAGAGCCAAATAAGGCTTCAACAGAAAAGGAGGTTATTATGAAGATTAAGCAATTGTTATTCTCAGGATTCGTTCTTGTTCTGATCGCAGGTTTTGCTACCCTGGCTGTCGCCAAGGTGGAACTAACTTTTCGGTATAACTTTCCGGATCCAAAGGAAGTTCGTACGGCGCTGGATGCTTTTGAGAAGGAAAATCCGGATATCAAAGTCACTATGGAGAAGGGCTCTTTCAAAGATGCGCGAGACCATTTTCTTCGCGAGGCCGCTGTGGGGCAAGGGCCGGATGTGATGCATCTTGCATTCGTGTGGGTGAGGGATCTGGGTATCGCCGGTGCGCTACTGCGATTAAATGATTTAATCGAGAAAAAAGGTCTCAGCAAAGGTTGGGACGATTTTATTGCCAATGATCTGACCTATGACGATAACGGCAATATATACGGTGTGCCGTGGGCCACAGATACATGGGCGATGGTGTTTCGAACCGATGTGCTTAAGGAGGCAGGCGTTACCAAGATTCCCGAGACCTGGGAAGAGTTGCGTGCAATCAGCCGGCAGATCAAAGAGAAAACCGGTAAAACCGGATTTGGGTTCCCCGGCGGCTCCTCCGGTAACAATACTATATGGTTTCTTGCCAATTATTTCTGGTGGTCCAACGATGTTTCCCTCGTAGTACGAGATAAGGATGGAAACTATGTGCCCGGGATTGCACCGAAGGATATTGCGGAAGCAATCGCTTATTATCATTCCTATTTTAAGGAGGGTCATAATCCGGAAGGAAATCTTGCGATTAGCGAACCGTTTGACCCGAATGTTCTTGAACTTCTGCTTCGGGGTGAAATGGGAATCGCCACCATGCCGATCTTTACCTTCAACGGTGTTTTGAAGTCCTGGAACAAACGAAACCCGGGTAAAACCCCCCCCTTTACAACAGCACTGGTTCCTCATGGAAAAGGAAGCTCTACCACTCATTTGGGGGGGCAAAGCCTGGGTATCAACGCAAATACCAAACATCCGGATGAAGCATGGAAATTGGTCCAATTCCTTTGCTCAGAAAAAGTTTTTAAAGAATACTACACTAGTTATTATCCATCTCAGTATAGTCTGCTAAAAGTCCTTCCGTTTCCGAAAGAAATGGAAGGGTTCCGGGCACAGTATTCCGCAGCACGGAGCTGGGGGCCATATTCCAGTGGGCCGGTGGCTATTGGCGCCATGTGGAACCAGACATCCAGAAGCTTCGGATCGGCGTTTATTGGCGAAAAGAGCTACGACGAGGCAGGACAGGAGTTGTATGATTTTATCGTAGAACAATTGAAAAAGAAAAAATAATCGCATTTCGTGTCGGATGCGCTTGGTTAAAGAATGGTGAGAAATCGGGTGCTGAGGCATGCCTCTCAGCACCCCTTTGAAATGCTTTCCAACAATAGAGGCACGATATGGTTACGAATCTGGGAGAGCGAAGATTTGTCGTTTCAATGCTTACACCCATCTTCTGTTTTCTCACTCTTTTTTATCTCTATCCAACCCTTTTCAATCTGTACAACAGTTTCACCGATTTAAGCTTGCTTGGTCTAAAAAAGGGTGGCTCGTTTATTGGTCTCAAGAACTATATCAAACTCCTATTTAGTAAAAATTTTCATTTGGTTCTATGGAACACCGCCATCTGGCTTACGGCAATTTCGGTGGCCGTTCGAATCGTTCTTGGTTTTTGTTTGGCACTGTTGCTCAACTCAGAGGTCGTCAGGAGGTATCGATTAACCACCGCATCCCGGCTTATCTTGATTGTACCCTGGGCGACGCCGCCTGTGGTGGCGGTCATTGTGTTTCGCTGGTTGCTCGATCAACGGTTTGGAATGATCAACCACGTGCTGGTGAGCATCGGACTGATTGACACGCCCATCGCTTTCCTTGCAAAAGTGAATTGGGTTTGGCCTTCCATTATCCTTATCATTACATGGAATACCGTTCCCATGGTAAGCCTCACATTTTTAGCGGCATTGCAGTCAATTCCCGATTCGCAAATGGAGGCTGCAAAGGTCGACGGTGCCACAGCGATCCAGCGAATTCGGTTTATCATCCTGCCGCATTTACGGCCAACCATACTTGTGATAACGCTTTTATCTATCTTCTGGACATTTAACAACTTCCTGTATGTTTGGCTGACAACCGCCGGAGGACCGGGAAATTATACCAATGTGATTGCCACGGAAATCTACATACAAGGATTTATCAACTATGAGCTGGGATACAGCTCGACCATAGGGATGGTTGCGGCGCTGGTTATGGGGGCCTTTGCTTTGCTCTATGTTCATCTGGCCGCCCGGCGTGAGTTTGAGAGAATTCTCTAAATAAATTGAAACGGTCTCGCCACAAAACTCGGAGTTTTATTAAAGATGGACTTACGCTATCACTGTTGGCGGCGGTATGGGTCTTCATGTTATACCCGGCCATATGGATATATTACAGTTCCTTTCAGACCAACGAAACCCTGTTTGCCGGTAAGTTTTTCGGTTTTACCATTGAAAACTATGTCAAAATTTTTCAGTCCGACTTTGGCATCTTTCTTTTTAACAGTGTGGTTATTTGCACGCTTGCCGTTATCATATGCACATTCGTTTCAGTTGTCGCAGCCTATGTCTTTTCAAGAAAGAATTTCCGTTTTCGAAGGCTGCTTTTTACGTCTGTTTTGACCGGTCAACTGTTTCCCTGGATCATTCTTGTCACACCGTTGTTTATTTTGTTTGCCCGACTTGGATTACTCAATAGTTACCCGGGTATCGTGTTTTGCTATGTTTCAGTGTGCATCCCTTTTTCTCTATATTTACTTGTGGGGTATCTCGAGAGCGTTCCAAAAAGCCTGGATGAAGCGGCGCTCATCGATGGAGCGACTCAATTCCAGGTCGTCTGGAAAGTCATATTTCCAATTATGTTGCCCGGAGTGGTGGCAACGGCAACCTATGCCTTCCTATTGTGTTGGTCTGAGTATCTCTTGGCACTGGCCTTCCTTTCAAAAACCAACATGAAGACACTTCCGCTCGGATTGTATGCGTTTTTTGGTGAAGACGTTGCGGATTGGGGTTCGATCATGGCGGCATCCGCAGTGACAACATTTCCGACCTTGATACTGTTTCTCCCCTTACAGAAAAGACTCGCTTCCGGTCTGGCAGCAGGCGCCGTTAAGCAGTAAATAACGGCCGTCAGCCCCTTGCAGGTTTTTATTTTCAGGCCCTCCCTAATTTAACGTCTCGGAACTTCTCAAGCATTCCAACATTCAAATCATTATCGGTTGAAATAGTAAATCCTATCTGAAAAATTAAGTGTCTGCAGTTCATTGATTTCAAAACTAACTGAAAATAATAGAAAAATTTACATTGACAATTAAAATCGGTTATCTTATGAGAAGAGGGCTGGTGCGATCAGTTCTCTACGGAGTCTCACACTACCGGCTGGAAAGCCGTTAGCCGTTGTATTGTCGACTTTCCCGCCCAATGGTTTACCGGAAGAGATCTCATTCGATCGGGATGACCGGTTTCGGGCTCTGATAGAAGTGTGGGGCGATCCCCTCTGCTCCTATGTGTAATATATTACTTAATAATGGCAAACGATTTACATGATTTTCAGATATTGATTTATCTGATAGTTAAGATGAATACCTATCATTTGCACGTTTATCGCAACATGGCTATATTTGCACGGTTTTTGCTTAATAGTTAGAAGTTAGATTTATTCCACCACTTAATTGATATAACCCCAATTGATCGAAAATTCCATAGGGTCTTCTATTAATGATTGCGAAGCGACATGAGGTGACACATGAAAGGAAGATTTTGTCTTTTTATATTTATCTTTTCATTAATGATGACAATTTGCCTGCTCCCAAAACACCTATTTGCAAAAACCACACCCACCCTGAATAATGGAGAAAAGTGGCGCATTGGTTATTATGAGGGCGGGCCATATTCCGATTATGGGGATACAATGAGAACTTTTATCCGGGGATTGATTTCTCTTGGCTGGATTGCAGACCAGAAGCTCCCGGATCTAAAGGTTGAGACACCCACACCGTATTGGGATTGGTTGGTTGATTGTGATAGTGATTTTTTGTTGTTTAAGAAAGAAGACGGCTACTCTGCCGACTGGGATGATTCAAAACGGAGAAAAATCCTCAATGACCTGTTAAAAAAGCTTCAATCGGGATCTTTGGACTTGATCATCGCCATGGGGACGTGGTCCGGTCAGGATTTAGCGAATAATAAGCATTCCGTTCCAACATTGGTGCTGTCAACCACCGATTCGATACAGGCAGGCATCATCAAAAGTGCCACTGATTCAGGGTATGATCATGTCACAGCGCGGATTGACCCTACTCAGTATCTTCGACAGATCCGAATGTTTCATCGAATCGTAAAATTTAAGAACTTGGGTTTAGCCTATGAAAATACACCGGAGGGCAGGGTCCATTCTGCTGTCGAAGACGTGATAAAAATCGCAGATGAAAGGGGATTCAGCGTTACAAGCTGTGAGGTTATGGACATGACAACCGAAATAGAAAAAGAGGATCAATCATGTATGGAATGTTTTAACCACTTGGCCAAGAAAACGGATGCCGTTTATATCACGGTACTTAATTGTGTCGATAGGCAAATAGATAGGATAGCCAAACTTTTTAAGGATAAAAAAATACCCTCTTTCTCGATGGGCGGATCTAAATATGTGAAGAAAGGTCTAATGCTGAGCATTTCCAGCGATGCCGGCCACAAAACGCAGGGGGTTTACAATGCCAGAAAATTTGCGGAAATACTGAACGGTGCTAAACCCAGAAGCCTAGACCAAACGCTCAAAAATCCATTGGATATCGCAGTCAATATGGAAACGGTTAGAAGAATCGGATTTAAAATGCCGCCAAGCATCTTCAAGATCGCCCATGAAGTTTACGGTAAATAAGATGTCTGTCCCAATGTCTGTTCGTGTCAAATTTTATGCCGGCTTGATCTTTTTGTGTATTCTTTACTGGATCGTCGACAGCATCTGGTCGTTTCTTTCATTTGAGACAAATTTACAGGTGCTGATTTTTTCTGAACCGACCTCATACTTCGATACACTTCTACTGAGGGTATCTCCTTACCAGGTAGTTTCCCGTATAATGGTTATCACCATTTTCGTTATCAGTGGCGTTGTACTTTATGAATTTCTAAGAAAGAAGCAGAAAGCGGAAGCGGCTTTATCCGAGAGCGAGGATAAGTACAAGAATCTGGTTGAACATGCCAACGACGCTATTTTCATTGCCCAAGACGGATATATCAAATTTCCAAACCCGAAAACCTATGAAATGACGGGTTATTCACAGAACGATTTGGAGAAGATTCCGTTCCATGAAATGATCCATTCCGATGACAGCGAGATGGTGGTTCAACGACACAAAAAAAGGCTAGAGGGTGAAAATCCACCGTCAACCTATTCTTTTAGAATCGTAACTTCACAAAATAAAGTCAAATGGGTTCAGTTGAACACCGCGGCCATCACCTGGGACGGCCGGCCGGCCACGCTTAACATTGTCAGAGACATCACACGTGAAAAGATGAATGAATCCAGGCTTCAACAAAGCTACAAACTGGAAGCCGTCGGCACGTTAGTAGGCGGTGTCGCCCACGATTTCAAAAACATTCTCAGTATCATACTCGGGAACATCCACCTGGCGCTGGACGATGTTCCGGAATCCCATCCGGCACGGTTTAGTCTTGAGGAAATCAACACCGCGAGTTTGCGCGCAGAGGACATTGTTCGTCAGCTCTTGAGCTTCAGCCGGAAGTCCGAGGTGAAAAAAGAACCCCTAAGAATCGATTCTATTGTTGAGGAGTCCATTCGGCTTTTAAGGGCCTCGATACCCACCACGATTGAAATCCAAACAGATATCCAAGACGACGCTGTAACGATCAATGCCGATCCCACGCAGATTCACCAGGTTTTAATCAACCTGTGTACCAATGCAGCCCATGCCATGGAGGAAAAAGGCGATATGCTGCGTATCAGAGTCATGGAACTAGACCTGGATAAAGAAACGTCTATCCAGTATCCGGAATTGAATCCGGGCAGATACGTTCAGCTCGCAGTCAGCGATAATGGCAATGGGATCGATCCGCAAAACATGGAAAGAATATTCGATCCTTATTTTACAACGAAGGAGCCAGGCAAGGGAACGGGAATGGGGCTTGCGGTCGTTCACGGAATCGTGAAGAATCACGATGGTATCATTTCCGTAGACAGCGAGCCCGGCAGAGGAACGTCGGTGAAAATCCTTTTTCCTGCAATCAAGAAGGAATCTGTCACGGAAAATCTAATTTCAAGGCATTTGCCGAAAGGAAAAGAGAGAATACTTTTCATCGACGATGAAGAATCCATCGTAACGATGGCGCGTCGAACCCTTGAACGACTGGGATATCAGGTCGAAGGTAATACCAATTCTGTCAAGGCACTGGAATTGTTTCGTTCAGATCCTTTTCGGTTTGACTTGATCATCACAGACATGACGATGCCCGGACTAACGGGTGATCGCCTCGTCAGAGAAGCAATGGCGATTCGAGTCGGTATGCCTATCATATTGTGCACGGGCTTCAGCGAAAAAATCAACGGAGACAAGGCTGAGAAAATGGGGATAAAAAAGTATCTCGAGAAACCGCTCAATAAATATGAATTGTCGAAAGCGGTCCGTAAGGCATTGGATGGAAACTGAATCGAAATTGTGAGCAGATTTCATGATTATGATCAAAAATCACAATTCACTTTCTCCAATCACATCACCTGTCAAGTATCTTGGTTTGTTTAAGTGCGGCAGGAAGGTCCAATATTCCGTTTCTCGCTGTTTTTTTGAGAATGACTTTTACTTGGGTCGATGAAAGATTCGGCGCTAAGGCGAGCATCAAGACAATAGCGGCAGTGACATGTGGAGCGGCCATGCTCGTACCACTAAAGGCACTAAAACTTCCTCCTATATTCGTCGAAACAATATTGATACCG
>JAHEHB010000421.1 GCA_024644775.1 Deltaproteobacteria bacterium | reverse complement strand
GTCTGGCCGAAGCGGCGCTTGGAAAAGGATTAACCTGGCAGCATCTTACAGGAGATTCTTCGGCAAAGATTTTTTGGCGAATCGTTCGCGGCGATCAAACCTGGATCGGAGTGGATGGAAGCGGGCTTGAACCCTACCGAAAAAAAGAAAATCTATCATTTGAACGCATTGGACGACATCTATCAGCTGCCGGCCTGCCGGTGCCAAACATTATTGCCGGCCATCCCAACGAAGGGATCTTTATCATCGAAGACCTAGGTGACATTCGATTAACCGAAGCCGTCGGGCAGATGGATTCGGAAACTCGCATCGATACCTATCGGCAAGTCTTTCATGTGCTGCTGGACCTTCAGTTTAAAGGAATCGTCGGCTTTGATCCGGAGTGGTGCAGCCAAACGAAACGATATGACACTCGAACGATCCTTCGCTATGAGACAACCTATTTTACAGATCGTTTTATCAACGAATATCTGGGAGTGCCCACCGAATCCCATGACCTCATCGCCGAATTCCGAAGACTGGCCGACCGTGCCGCTGCCTGCAAACCGCTGGTATTTCACCATCGGGACTTTCAATCGCACAACATTCTCGTCAAAGATAAAAAAATATGGGTAATCGATTTTCAGGGGGCACGCCTGGGGCCTGCCGGCTATGACCTTGCCGCATTGTTGATCGATCCCTTTGTGGGGCTTTCTCCGGAAGAACAATCATTACTTTTGGATGACTATGTGGCATTGGCGGATGACAGAAGCATTATCGTGTCTGCGGAATTTCGCCGTGATTATGAATATCTTGCATTGCATCGCAATTTTCAGATTCTCGGCGCGTTTGCATGGCTGACCAAAGTAAAAAGCAAAAAAGGCTACGGCGCCTATCTTCCTCCGGTGCTTGATATGCTGAAAGAAAGGCTTGCCCATTCCGAATTCGATCCGTATTCGAATATTCGAAAGTTGGTTCAACATCTTAAATTGCCTGAATCCCTGAAATAGAGGTGAGGCCGTATTTTGGGAAGGTTGGAGAATGATATACCAACACCGGTTAGTGATTGCCCGGGAGGGCCGACTTGAAAAGCGTCATGCGGCGTTTCAACAGGAAGCCATGGCAAAGCTCGATGACTACGGCTCGATGTTGATCGGCGCTTGGGAGATCGTCATCGGATCGGATGCCGGCAACGCCATCTACCAGCTGAGGCAATTCGACGACATCAGCGCATGGAAAGCACACTGCTCTATCCCATGGACTACAGCAGAATCCGATAGGAATTCATCATCAAAGTCCCGCATGATCACTTTTTTTGTTCACGCGTCTCCAAGGCATGCGCCTGTTCCCATACCGTGAGGCTTTTCAGGGGTGCGGTTATTGATTTCAGATTGTGCAAAAGGGTGTGTGAGGATCGTATCCAACAATGAAGCGATATGTAAACTGAGAGAAAGGAGAAAGCAGGCAGGGTCTCCTTCTCCCTGCCTAACAGAATTTATGTGAGTGTTTATTTCTTCTCAAACTTTCTCCGGAATCCCACAAGGCCGATTAAACCAAGGCTAAGAAGGAGTATTGTTCCAGGTTCGGGGATAGGATCGGGATTAGCACCAATGTGCACACCAAAAAGGCCCGCTCCTAAGGTGCCACCCCCGACGCCTTCTATTTCAATACTATAGTTTTGCCCCAGAGTAGCAAGAAATTCAAAAGAACCAAAATCACCCAGAGTGTTAATTAAAACAGTACCTTCAGAAAGTTCCAATGAAATACTATCAAATCCAAAATGAGGTGGTACACTCAAATCACTGAGCGTAACCATATAGATAGGTGGTGTGACAACCGCTGTGAAGCTGTCGGTAAACGTATCAGTGTCCAGAATCCAACCAGTATTTTCATAAACAAGAATTGGCGATGCAAGTGCAACATTAGAAAACACAGTTACCATAGCAATGAGCGCAGCGGTGATAATTGCTTTCTTCATATTTCACCTCCTTCAATAGGTTTGATGTCAAAGTTGCCAGTGTTGATTAAATCGATGGGTTTGGTCGAGGTCTTTTATATTCTCACATGCAAAAATCGTACAAAAACAATGAGTTGAGACAAATCCCACGATTACAAGGGTTTGTTTAAAAACGGACAAATTCTAATTTATGTTTTTGCGTATTTTTTTTCATAGTTTTGGGTAAAAATAGTAATTTTCTTATGCCTGTTATAGAATTTGAGCTGGAGCTTGAGATCTTGGTGGAACACTGCTCAGATTGAGATTGGGATATTTTTTCCGTCGACTTCCCGTTCTTGATATATTCCCACAGGGTCCGAATACCGATATTCGGTTTCTCTAACAACTTCTTGAGGTCATAAATAGGAATCCCCATATCGTCCATTGTTTTGAGTGTCACGTGATGCCGTCATCGTTATCATTATGATACCTCCACAAAACCATAAAATTTCTAATCAAAATTTGGGTTTTGGTTTTATTTGAAAGTTCTCGATGAATCCACTACTGCAGTTCGCTTGATTTTTTTTCGTGCAAAGCGTTGAGCAGATCCAGACGTACTGGTAAGTTTCATTTACGCCTTGAATATCCTCACTGTCCTCCAAAAGATGGGTATGCAAGAGATCTGAATAAACTCTTAGCCTGCAAGCATTGCCTCTTCTGGCGACCATTACATAGTAAGTTGTCATAAGGTTAAATCGGAAGGTACTTTCAAAGGCCCAAAGATCATTATCATTGCTTTTCTGTTCTAAATGTATTGTCCACTTATCTTTTTTATCCATATCTTGTCTAGCAAAGATCCAAATTCGGTTCTCCCAGTCTTTTCTGCACTCCCAAAATCTCAAAAGTCCCCGATGCGCCTTTGAAACGGTAAACGACTCAAGTAAACACACGTCAAAGCTATGATCAAAGTCGAAAATCTCAGCGTGACCAAGATCCATTGAAATATATCGTACTTTCGTTCTATCAGCATGATTCCATTCGACTTTATTCTTGTCCACTCTTAACCGATTATCAGAATCTTCTACTTCCCATGATGAAAAATCTTCAGGGGTATCGATAACCATACTGCACCTCTTACTTGATCTCAGATTGAGTTCTGTCTCGCCGGTATTTCTTCGCCGGATTTTATGGTCAAAAAGGACGTCAGCAGCTGAGCCCCGTTAAAAGTCTTTCCCTCGATGCCGTCCTCAAAGATATAATCTCCTTCTTTCATTTCCAGAATGGAGATGTCGGCACTCATACCGGGCGACAAAGATCCTCTTTGGTTTTCCTGCCCCAACACTTTTGCCGGATGAATGGTTGTCATCCGGATCAACTCTTCCAGGGTTACACCGATGGTCAGAAACTTGGACATGGTGGTTAACAGGCTAAATACAGATGTGTTGATGCTTATGTTGGTAAGATCCGTACTGACGGTATACGGAACAGCGTCTTGTGCCACGCCGATTTTGGCCTTTCCGATACTGTAGTTGAATCTGGCAATGGCCGTATCCAAGAGCACGCCGCGTTCTATGGCTTCTTTGAATCCCGGAAGCATACGGCCATCGGGTTTGATCACACTTCCGATCTTTGCCGTGTAGACATGGGTTAGAATATCTCCGGCTTCTAGTTCATCCAACATCTGCTGATTGATGTCATCCATCCGGGCCTCATCGGCTTGCTCGGATAAGTCCATACCGATGTGAACCATCAATGGTACCTTGACCGCGTTGGCGATTCTTTTCGCCCGTTTCACACCGTCGATTCCCAACATCTCGGACATGGCCGCCGTTACCCTCAATTTAAGCCCCTTGATGATATCTCCATTTTCTTCAATGGTTCTCACGATTGCGTCATCATCGATGGAATGCCGGTTCCAGGCCTCCGGCTCGTGCATGAGCCCATCCGGGCACAGGTTCAGAAAGCAAAACACATCGGTTGTTGCTGCCGGCAGAACCTTATGTTTAAAATCCGAAAATGTCAGATAGCCGGTACTACCCGCATCACAAACGGTGGTCACTCCGGCTTCAACCCCGCACACGTCGGGGAAAAGACCGTGTTTCGTAACCCCGTGAGCCACATGGGCGTGAAGATCGATCAGCCCGGGGGTAACGATTTTCCCGGTGGCATCGATAACACGATTCGCATCGTTCGGATCTATATGTTCATCAACAGACGTAATCCGTCCCTTTAAAATGCCGATATCCCTTTGACCATGGATCCCTTGGGAGGGATCAATCATTTCTCCGCCTTTAATTAAGAGATCATACATACTTATACGCCTTTCTTTGAAAAATTTATTGTTCGATTAATTTTCTCCTTATCCGGCAAAGGGGGAGGTTATCTCTATCGGACCGGGTAAACCGAGCCGTTACATACTACAAGGACATCAAATCAATGACGACCAAATAACGGGTCATCTTTCGTAAGTTCCTTCTCGGCTTTACGACCATACCCTTTTTCATAGTCCGATCGGCACATTTTTTCTAATTCTTCAGGATCGTCTCCCAGCTCAGCCACAAGCAATTGATGCATTTTATCTACTCTGCTTTTAAAGTCCGGATGATCCGCCAGGTTGACAAATTCACCCGGGTCTTCCTTCAGATTGTAGAGCTCATGCTCCGGTCCGTAGGCTTCATCCATTCGGGTGTGATATACGTATTTGAAATCGCCTTGTCGGCACATGACAAACCCGGATACGATATTATGGGCATAGTACTCACTGACCGCAACATCTTTCCAGGCAGTGTCTTTATTTGTCATCCATTCCAGCATAGAGTCCCCATCCCAATCCTCG
>JAHEHB010000085.1 GCA_024644775.1 Deltaproteobacteria bacterium | reverse complement strand
AATTTTGGTTCGTTTCTTATCAAATTGTATTCAAGGGGTCAACTTAAAAACGGGGTTTACACGGTAACATCAAAGTAAATCGTAACCCAGCCACATGAAAGCAATTTGATTCTCTGGATGCAGGCTAAAAATTCCAAATCACAATAATCAAATTCCAAACAATATCCAAATTCCAATATCCAATGATCGAAACATCTTAATGAGCAATCTGGAACGTTTTGAAATCGGCTCATTTTTATAGTATACTCAACCAAGTTATCATTCATTTTAAATTTAATAATTGCACCCATAGGGTTATGTTACCACCAATGAAATCTATCTCACTAAACGATGCGGTTAAAACGTTTACCATGGATCAGGACAAAGTATTGCCCCCTGAAGAGACCGTTAGACGATTTAAAGAAAAGCTACGGGATCTTGATATCGATATACTTGAGGAAACGGTTCGCATCGACAACGGCCGCTTAGATCTACCGGTATATATCAGCATATGCGGTGCGGATGCCAAATCCACCATAGGCACCGCAAAGCAGATGGGCAAAGGTGCGACTCCTCAGCAGGCGGAAGCCAGTGCCGTTATGGAACTGGCGGAAAGATTCAGTTTTTTTCATTTTTACGATAACCCGGATAATTTCATTGTGGACACATTTACCAATGTTAGAAACAGAGCCATCCCGTTTCACTTAATCGCACAATCCGTGCACGATGATTCAGAGACGCTTCCCAAAGCGAAAGAAATATTTGAAACCATTCCGCTGAAATGGACCCCGGCGTTTAATCTGTCTCGTGGCGAACCATTGTTAATTCCCTTCAACTGGTTTTTCACCATTAACGAATTCAATGGACCATCGGCCGGCAATTGCCAGGAGGAAGCATTGAGTCAGGGTATCTGTGAAGTCGTGGAACGGCACGTGTCTTCGGTAATCAGCCAAAACCAGCTTTCGGTTCCGGCCATCCGCCCCGAATCCGCCACCGACCCGATGGTTGTGGAGATCCTGCAAAAATACAGCCATGCCGGCATCAAGCTATACCTAAGCGATTTTACTTTAGATGTGGGGATTCCGACGGTGGCGGCTTTGGCCTATGATCCGTCAACCTTTCCGGAAAAAAGTGAAATCGTTTGGACAGCGGGTACGACACCGGATCCTCAAAAGGCCCTGAGTCGCGCACTGACCGAAGTCGCTCAGTTAGGGGGTGACTTTAACACGGAGGCAAATTAT
Organism: Deltaproteobacteria bacterium; assembly: GCA_024644775.1. The sequence continues at coordinate 14,122 of JAHEHB010000085.1, read as the reverse complement.
GTGGCCAGTGGCCTTCCGAAATTCAATAGCATCGAAGCGGCCGGCTATGTCATGAACGCGGATAAAAAAATCGATATTACCAATCTGCCGAATCTGTCGGATTCAAACATTAAAACGGAAATCGAGCGATGTATAGCGGCACTTTCAAAAAGAGGGCTGGAAGTGATTGTTGTGAATACCATGCATCCATTGCTTGAAATACCGGCTTTCTATACGATCATTCCGGGTGCGCATTTTCGTGAACGCGCCATCGGTACGAGTGTGGGAATGTTTTCAGCCAAGATCCTGGCTGAAACCCAACATCCGGAAACGGCCATTCGTAAGCTCCAAGCATTTGATCGAACATTACCCGGCCAATACTATACGATGTTTTATCTGGGTACCTGCCATATCGCCACAGGGGATCTGACGGAAGCACTTGCTTGCTTTCAAAAATCCCTGGAACGTCATCCCACCCAGCAGGACGTACCCAGTATTTATGTGTATATGGGAATCTGTCTCAAAGATATGGCAGAATATCGCAACGCCCTCGAGGTGCTCGATGAAGCAGAAAGGTATGACTCAGAAAGGACGGATATATATAATTTACAGGGGTTTTGCCATTTCAAGTTAAAACAACACATAAAAGCTATAGAATGCTTCAAAAAGGTGATTTCATTAAATCCAGGGTCCGCCATCGATTACGCGAATATCGCCTCAAACTATCGGGATATGGGAGATACCACACAAGCGATCCACTACTATGAAGTCGCTTTGGCCATGGATCCCGCCATCGATTTTGCCAGAGAAAATCTTCAGAAACTAAAGCCGAAAATTTCGATATAAGACTCTAAGCTTCTTCCAAGATTAAGCTTGGAAGAAGTGACCCCTTCGTGGTAGCCGTTTTCTTTCAATGGGCGATACTCGAAACTTGATACTTGAAACTTGGGAAAGGTATTGTTTCAATTTCAAATAGATCCAATCCGTTCTTATCCAGTTTCAAGTTTCAAATTTCCAGTTTCTTTTACAAAAAAACAGAAGCTCATTTAATAATCGACAAAGTTTTGTCGGTTTTAAGGCATTAAGCGCCTATTCCATCAATCTGCGATTTGAGCTCTTAAATCCTGTATCATCTCTTCAACATGATGCGTAGTTTCCGCCATAGATTTAAGGATCGATGCGATCTGGTGTCGATCAATTTGCCGGTTGCTGACCCGTTCGACCATATTGGCTAGATCGGTATCCGATGCTCGAAACTGATCGTTCAGGATCTCGTAGAGCGCGCTTGATACGGCATCCACCAATCGAAAAAGGTATTGAAACTTCAAGTTCTCTTTGTAATCCTTGAAATGGGAAATGACGGACTTTTCCGTTTCTTTTTTCATCCGAGCGATCCCATCCCGTAATGCAAGAATCGCTTCTTCTCTTGAGTCTTGAATCGGTTTTTTTAATAGCCGCTTGAGTATTTTTGCCATTGCGTAAAAGCCAAAGCGGAGTGTCGCTTCGGTTCGAATCCGAGCCGTATAGTGCATCACGGCAGCCGCAGGAGGCAGTGATAGACCCGCCATCGTTTTGATGGCGTCCATATCCTGAAGTTTAATTTGGTCACGGCTCTCGGGTTCAATGAATATTCCAAATTCACTCATATTGCTATTATATTCCACCAGCGCCTCTTTCGCCATGGAAACAAAGGGGGCGGAAACCGATTCGAGTTGTTCCTTAATACGATTTTCCGAGCTTCGAATGAACCGTATGATTTGTGGATTGATGGTTTCTGTCATGAAGATATCGAGTACTTGTTTAAATTCCTGGTATAACCCATAAAGGGTATTGGAAAAACCGACTGTATCAATGCGTTCCTTAAAATCGGCAGTGGAAACCTTAAACCCGTGGATCACATCGATAATATCGCTGAGTATATCGCCGTACCGTACATCGAAATATTGATCGATCTCCACTTTTAATTCATTTTTTGCTTTCTGAACCGCACCATCCAGGGTGCTTCTGATTACGGATTTAATCTTGTTCATTCGTACTTGGTGATGACTGATTTTATTGATAATTCTATCAGCGCTTTTTGTGTCTCGGGTAAAGACCTCCGCTTGTACCCTGACCCAATGATTCATTGCTGAAGTCGCCACATCCAATCGCTCTAAATTATTGATAATTAAAAGTGCGGCTCTGTCTTCCACCACCTGTTTACGAAATGCAGATTCGAATCGTTCGGAACTCGTTCCGGAAACCGCCACAAACTGATCCTCCCTCTCCCATTGATCAAACCGTCTGTGATCTTTCTGCGATAAGGTGTGCTTTTGTATCCTAAATAGATTGTACAACGCAGAAAGGGTGTAGATTTCCGGAGCTGTTTTAATCAGCGATAGCTCCTCTCTTACTCGATCGACTAACCGGTTTAACCCATCAACGGACTCGTGTTCACTGAAATCACAATTTACGACAAACAATGCATTATCTAATATTCCCATCCTTTTGATCATGGTTAAAAATTTGATATCCCCCTGTCGTAAACCGGTTCGACTACTGATGACATAAACGATAAAATGGGTTCGCAGTAAGTAATCCTGAATCATGGCGAGATGGAGTGGATTCGACGAATCACTCCCTTGGCAATCGGCAATCTCGATGTCAGAATCGAGATTGCCGGTGTTGATTTCCAACTCGATGTCTCTCAGATAGACCGCCAACGCATCGTTCCCGACAAACTTCCGGTGTTCCGGGAAGGTGTTGTCTGAGTAATGGCGCGTTACCGTATCGGTTCCGATAATATCTTTGACCGTGTCGTAACCGTTCACGTAGGATGCCAACAGAACGCTGTTTATGTTTCGGGTATCATTGGAAATCCACTGATCCGCATTTAAATCGGAAAGCCTTTTTTGGAGGGTTAACCGTTCTTGCTTTCGCCGAATATCGAAACGATCATTTTCCAGCCGCCCTTCGAAAGATGGAAACAAAACTAACGCACCTGAGATCTCCGTATTGATTTCGTCCCAAGACTTAAAATGAAGTGTGGCACGCAGAGCAGTTCCTTTTCTTATTCTGGTGACAATAGACGTGATGACACCCGCTCCGCGCATCAGATAATCACCCATAAACAAAGAATTAACAAACGTACTCTTTCCTGATTTTATGGCACCGACGACGGCCACCCGAATCGTCTCTGTGGATAAATGTTTTTCAATCTCACGACAGGTTCGCTGCCATTCTGAGAGTGCATCCTTGGATACACCGGGTAAAGTACCGGCATCGTCGATCCAGGCCGACAGGGTTTGGCAAATCCGCAGTAAATCGCTTTTTTGTCGCTGATAACTTTCCATTCTAAGCCATATCCTTGTGTATTCATAAAACCATTGTCCGCTTCGTTCATCAGCTTATAGCAGGTATATTCGCTTTGAAAAATACCACGATTCATAAGATAAACCAATCACGGATCGCAAAAACATCCATTAGTTTTTAATGATATTGTTAGTATTTTTCCGTTCAGTGATAACTGAAAAATACTAACAATATCATTAAAAACTACATGATTTCATTGAATTATATGAATTCCGAGACAATGGGCCAAGAAGGTCCAATACGCACCATTTGAAATAATTGGAGATTTATGATACGCATATGACAATTAATTCCGTTGGCGATTACGCACGCGTGTGCAAACCAGTCGTCATCGCAGGTGTCAAGAACCAACTTTGGAAGGGAAATAGAGGTTTATGTCAGAAAAACATCCTGAATGCCCGCTATATAATCCGTTAAATTGCAAAGAATATTATAATCCTAAGCTCTGTGCGTTTGTCAGGAAAGATAAAATCTGTCTTAAAAAAAAGAAACCAAAAGCAAAAGCAAAAAAGTAGGGCACTTACCCACAAGAGGATTAAAAAGGAACCGTCGCCAGAAACGATTTGTCGGGATATCCATTAAGCATGGCCAGCAGTATCCGATAGCAACGTCGGATCAATCCCCAGCCTTTCCACGGCCGTCTGCCAACGCAGCTCCACCGGCGTGTCAAATATTATTTCCACCAAAATAGAACTCGTCAACCAGGCATTCTGCTTTATCTCATTTTCCAACTGTCCAGGTCCCCATCCGGCACAACCCAAGCTAATTATGAATGATTCCGGTCCCTTCCCGAGGGAGAGGGCGGACAAAATATCGATCGTGTTGCTCATTGCGATGGAGGGGTTCACATGAAAACAACCTTCCCAATCAAACGGAGGACCATGCAGCACGAATATCTCATTGATGTTTACGGGACCACCGATGTGAATTGGAATGGATTCCGCACCCGAAGCCATTTCCAATTTTAGCTCTTCAAAGATATCTTTACCGGATATGGAGGAATGAAGTCGATTTAAAACAATCCCGATCGCACCCTCTACGGTATGTTCACAGATGGCCGTGACTGTTTGATAAAAATTCGGATCCGCCAAGCCGGGCATGGAGATCAGAAACTGTCCTTTCAGTGAATCCGGCGACTGCATGTCGTAATTTTCCTTCGGCATATCAATCCTTTCTGGTGGTTTGCCATTATCCTGCAATCTATAGTCGTATCCCGCGCTTGTCAAGACAACCGGTAAATTCTCATAAATATCTTCCTTAACACCGGCAACAAATTGTCGATATAATACCGCTAAGTCCCTAACCCGGACGAGCCGAAAAACAAGTCGTTATATGAACCACAAGGGCACAAAGAACACGAAAAAAAATTTAAAGAAATCTTCGTGCCCTTCGTGTCTTGTGGTGAGATAAAATTTTGACAAAGAATGCAAGAATTTCTTTTTTTGGGCCTATTGAACACTACCGATAACCCAGTCCAAAAACGCTGGATTTCCATCTGATACAGGAAGGCTTACAATGCAGGGGCAATCGTAAGAATGCAACGCTTTGACCGTATTAATTAAATCTGGAACATGCTTTTCCGTGGTTTTTGCAATCAGGATAACCTCAGCATCTTGCTGCAACCCGCCCTCCCACATGTAAATTGAATTCATTTGATCGATAATGTTCACGCAAGCAGCAAGCTTCGATTTCACCAATGCGCTTCCAATGGTTTCGGCTTCTGCTTTAGTACCGGCTGTCATGTATACAAGGTTTATCGTCATTATTACACCTCAAGAGAACCATCGTTTCTGTTATCTCAATAGCAGAGTTTCTGCTTGGTGTCGAGCGGTCGTCAGACAATTGCATACGAATCCGGTATTTGGGATTTAAACCTCGTAGTTGTAAATGCGTCGGGTAATCCACCAAATCGACGATGTCTATTTACTGCACGGATTCGTGTAGGGATCGAATTTCGTTTGACAACCCATACTCACTTCCTCTATTTTGCTCTTCTACTTTTATGAGAGGCATTGACATGATCCTTGAATACAATGGTAAAAAACCAAAAATTGGAAAAGATGTATTTGTAGCATCCACCGCCACGGTGGTGGGTGATGTTGAAATCGAAGAAGGTGCAAGTATCTGGTATGGAACGGTGTTAAGAGGCGACACATCCTACATTCGAATCGGAAAAAAAACCAATATTCAAGATAATTGTACGATACATACCGATACAGGTGGGCCCACCATAGTCGAGGACAACGTTACCATCGGCCATAATGCAGTCGTTCACGGCTGCACAGTTGAAAAACGTTGCCTAATCGGTATCGGGGCAGTCGTTTTAAGCAAGGCGCATATTAAAACAGGTTCCGTGGTGGCTGCCGGGGCTTTAGTCAGGAACGGCCAAGCGGTAGGTCCGAATCACCTCGTGGTTGGCAATCCGGCTGTTTTCAAAAAAACGCTGACTGCCTCGGATGCTGAGATCATTGATCGGCCGGTTAGAAATTATCTCAAACTCGCACGGGAACACCACATCATCACCCGATCGTAAGTGATCCTACAACCAATTAAAAGGGGGCGCGATTATGACATCGACCGTAGAGAAAATGCGAAAAGATGCGATACAGATTTTCTACAAAGCGCTTGAGCCAGTGGAGCCTCGAGCCGCTGTGAAACGAAATTGCAGTTTAACCGAAAATACCCTCCGCATTGGAAATGCATCATACAGTCTTTCAGAAATCGATAATATCTATGTCATTGGAACCGGTAAGGCTTCCGCACCCATGGCAGCAGCAATTGAAGACATTCTTGGGAACCGGATTACAAAAGGCATCGTAAATGTAAAATACGAACATGTCGCACAATTAAATTCGATAGAACTTGTTGAAGCCGGCCATCCCGTCCCGGATGAAAACGGCCAAGCAGGCGCACAGTCCATTCTAAATCTGATAACAGATGCCAAAAAGAATGATCTGGTCATATGTCTTGTCTCCGGTGGTGGCTCTGCGCTGCTTCCTCTCCCCGTCCAGGGACTTACATTAAAGGACAAACAGGAAACAACCAATGTACTGCTTGCATGCGGGGCAACCATCCACGAAATCAATACCATCCGGAAGCACCTCTCCGGTGTAAAGGGCGGCCAACTTGCGCGTGCTGCCTATCCCGCTCGCATCATTTCGTTGATGCTTTCCGACGTCATCGGTGATGATCTTGATGTCATCGCGTCGGGTCCCACGGTACCAGACTCAAGCACCTTTAAAGATTGCATGGATCTATTTACCAAATACGATATCGTCAGCAAGTTGCCGAAAACCGTTGTCGATCATATTGTAGCTGGTATTTCGGGAAGCATTTCGGAAACTCCCAAATCGGAGGATCCGGCATTTCAAAAAACACAAAATTTGGTGATCGGAAGTAACATCGACGCGGTTAGGGCGGCGGAAAAAGCAGCCAAGGCGCTCGGGTATAATACCGTGATTCTCTCTTCGATGATTGAGGGAGAAACCAAAGAAGTGGCGCTGGCTCACGGTGCAATCGCCAGGGAAGTTCTAAAAACGAGCAACCCGCTTCCCTCACCGGCATGTATTCTCTCAGGTGGGGAGACCACCGTAACACTGAAAGGAGACGGCCTTGGCGGTCGAAATCAAGAATTTGCCCTTGCAGTCGCTTTTGACGTCGCAGATCATGAAAATATCGTTGTACTCAGCGGTGGCACCGACGGAAATGATGGACCCACCGATGCAGCAGGCGCCATATCCGACAACAACACCCGGAACCGAGCCCGGGAAATGAATCTTTCGCCGAATCGGTATTTGGAAAACAACGATTCGTATCATTTTTTTGAAAAATTAGGCGACCTTCTAAAAACCGGTCCCACCAATACCAATGTAATGGATGTAAGAATCATGTTGATCGTAAAGCCGCAATAATTCGGCATGCCTCGGAATTTGAGTACTCTTTTATTAAAAATCGAAAACCTGGTCTTCAAGGCCAGCTCAGAGATGATCAGTTCTGCCATAGATCAAAGCTGTTTAAGGTTTCAGGTGTCGGGTGTCAGGTGTCAGTAAATACCGAATCCTGAATCATGAGCACCAATTTGGTAGAAACTGAAGACCGACCCCGGTGAAAGATTGTTCATTTCATGAGCGCCTGCGACACAGCGGGTCGAATTCGGTTGCTGATCCGCCGGCGGTGGAATACCCGACACCTGAAACCTTATCACTGCTGGTAAACGTTACCATGCATATCACCCCTCCGGGTGGACCAAAGCCGGGCCCTCTGGATCCGGATCTTTACTCCAATTGCGGAGTAAAGCGGAGCAAGTTTAAGATGACACTGCGATTTGAACCCATAGCGCTTCAAGGGCAAACGGCGTACGCTGACATACTCGCCACATGCCCCCAAACAACATCCGATTATAGTTTCATTAATCTCTGGGGATGGGCCGAGGAATACGGTCTTTCATGGGCCTGGACAGATTCCCTTGTTTGGATCAAGCAAACAAGACCGGAAACAGTTTATTGGGCACCCCTCGGATCGTGGGAAAAAATCGATTGGATGGCACAGATTAAAACTCATGGTTTCAAAAATAATCCGTTTATTCGTGTACCTGAAAAACTAATGAAAATCTGGAAAACAAGTTTCAGTGATCGTATCCAAATTCAGGAATCCCGAGGTCAATGGGACTATATCTATGATGCCTCTAAGTTAATCGAGTTAAGGGGAAATAAATTTCACAAGAAAAAAAATTTGGTAAATCAGTTCACTAAAAAATATAAATCCAAATACAAACCGCTGGAATCGGATATGATTACACACGCTCTGAATCTACAAACTGATTGGTGTACCTGGCGAGATTGTGAATCCTCCGATACCCTGGCTGCTGAAAATCGCGTCATTCAAAGGATTTTACCGAATTGGAGCGGAATTCACGGTGTTTTCGGTGGCGTGCTGCTGGTGGACGAGGCAATGGTTGCATATACCGTTGCAGAGCGACTGGTGGATGATATGCTGTTGATTCATTTTGAAAAAGCAAATCAAACCTATAAAGGGGCTTACCAGGCCATCAATCAAGTATTTCTGTCTCATTTCGACAACACAATCAAGACGGTCAACCGTGAGCAGGATTTAGACGATGTTGGGCTTAGAAAAGCCAAACTCTCCTATCATCCCATCGATTATCTCAGGAAATATCGCATTAGTTTCCTATAAACAATCGGAATCATTTTTTACTTTTTCCATCAACCGTGAAATTGCTATTAATATCTTTCATTTTTTTCTATCTGGTTATATAGAAAGTACAAGTTGCGCCGTGTCGGCTTTGAAAATAATCGGATTCGCTGATGTATGAAAAAAATATAGGAGACGTGGGCAGGTGCGTGCAGTTATACAAAGAGTTTCGGGATGTTCGGTATTGGTAGAAAATGAGACAGTCGGAAAGATCGGAAACGGCTTACTGGTTTTATTGGGAGTTGGAACTGAGGACACCCGGTCCGAGGCGGATTATTTAGCCGATAAAATTGTTAATCTCAGAATATTTAGTGACGAAAACGGCAAATTGAACCGGTCTTTACTCGAAATCGGCGGTGAGATGCTGGTAGTATCACAATTTACCCTGTTAGGAGACTGCCGAAAAGGAAGAAGACCCTCATTTATTCAGGCAGCCGGGCCTGAGCAAGGAAACGAACTTTACGAATATTTTGTGGATCAGGTTCGAAAAAAACCACTTGCGGTTGAAACCGGTCGATTCGGCGCGCTGATGGCGGTATCCCTTGTAAACGACGGTCCGGTAACCCTGGTTCTGGAAAGCAAATGAAGCATCCCCCAGCTTTTGAACGGGATCTTGCCGTTTCTTCGACAGGCTACCGGGGATCCCACGAGTATCGGTAAAACAAAATCATGCCGGATTAAGCCTTCAGGTTATGATCAAGAAACTCAAATCGTTACGCTTTTTTCTCATCATCGGCTTTTCACTTTTCTTCACATGGGCGTTTCCATGTGAAAACCTTGCAAAGGAACCATATTCAACGCTGCAGAAACGTATCGGACAAACGGATGCGGCGTTGATTGCAACTCCTTCAGGAAAGGTCGTATTCTCAAAAAACGCTGATAAACAGCTTGTTCCGGCGTCCACGCTTAAAATATTTACCGCCCTTTTGGGGTTCCATATTTTTGGACCGGAATTTCGATTTCAAACCGACATTTATTTGGATGATCGATTGAACTTAAAGATCAAGGGGTATGGGGATCCACTTCTTGTCTCCGAGGTAGTTTACGATATTGCTCGAAAAGTAAGCCGTCATGTCCTAAATTACAACGATCTTATTCTCGACGATTCCTTTTTCAGTCAACCATTGCAAATACCTGGCGTCACCTCATCCTACCAACCCTATGATGCACCCAACGGCGCACTGTGTGTAAATTTTAATACCGTCTATTTTAAAAAAACAAAATCTGGAAAATATATGAGTGCAGAAAAACAAACCCCCCTGATTCCGTTTGTGCGAGATAAAATCATCGCCTCCAAACTAACAAAAGGCAGAGTCATTTTATCACAAGAAGGAAATGAAATCGTGTTTTACGCCGGGCATCTGTTCCAGTATTTCTTTAAGAAGGTTGGAATGAAAACTGCCGGTAAAATACGGATTGAAAGGGTTTCTAAAACTGACGACCGAACGATCTATCGATACGCATCCACCTATCCGTTGAGAGCGCTGGTATCAAAGCTAATGGAGCATTCAAACAACTTCATGGCAAATCAGATACTCATCGCAGCTGGAGCAAACGCCTATGGTTCGCCGGGATCCCTGGCCAAAGGCGTTCGAATCGGCCGGTCTTTTGCAAATGAGGTTTTGAAAATAAAACATCTGCAATATGTTGAAGGCTCCGGTATATCCAGGAAAAATCGAATGTCTGCAAACATGATGCTTAAGGTGTTAAACGCCTTTCGCCCCTATCATCGTCTCCTTCGCTACAAAGACGGTGTGTATTTTAAAACAGGCACCCTCCATGGCATCTCGACACGGGCCGGCTACATTCAAAGCACATATGGAGATCTGTTTCCTTTTGTTGTCTTTTTAAACTCCCAGGGCAAATCGGCGGAAAAGTTAATGGTTATGTTTAAACATATTATAAGTAAGCTAAAGTGACTAAGGTTAAGGTACACTGCCCATTTAATCAAAGTGACAGAATTCCACAATCCCGCAAGGTGGGTTCAACTTTAGTCACTTTAGCTTACTTATAATATTATCCACTCGTTATACTGGCATACGCGCTATGATTGTGGATGGATTCGAAATTTTCGGCGCCTACCGAAAACCAGGTAATATTATCGTCTTCTCTCAGCTTCTTTGCAATGTCTCTTACGATATCCTCGACAAACTTCGGGTTTGAAAACGCCCGTTCCGTGACCAGTTTTTCATCCGTCCGTTTCAACACCGAGTAAACCTCACAGGAAGCAGAATCTTCAACAAGCTCGATCATATCCTCCATCCAGATAAATTTATTAAACCGTGTGCTGAGGCGGACCTCGCCCCTTTGATTGTGGGCACCCACGTCGCTAATCTCCTTTGAACAGGGACAAACCGAGGAGATGGGAACAACCACTTCAGGGACAAGATCAATCTTTCCCTCGGGATCACTCGAGCCGATGATTCTGCAGCTATAATCCATCAATCCCTTTGCCTTGCTCATGGGTGCGCTTTTCTCGATGAAGTAGGGAAACGTCACTTCAATATGGGCGGAGGCGGCGTTTAAATGGGTTTTCATCTGTTCGAGAATATCAGAAAAGCGTTTTAGCGAAACTTCAGGTTGCAACAGATGAAGCATTTCCACAAACCGGCTCATGTGGGTCCCCTTGTATTTGTGTGGTAAATCAACATACATGTTGATAGAGGCCACCGTGTGTTGAAACCCGTCTTTTCGATCGAGTACCGTAATGGGGTATCTAAGATTTTTAATACCTACTTTATCGATGGGTATGTTACGATAATCCCGCTGGTTCTGAATATCTTTCATGGTTTTAACAAGTACTCGTTTCTGACATGGCTGAGAGCTCTGAAAATATTTCCCTTGATTTTCCGATTGCTCTTATAAAGCTGATTAAGCATACTTCGGATTTCTGAACGCTTCGATACACCGGCAGTCGGGCATGGATTTAAAAATTCCGGAAGCCCTCTTTCTTGGGCAAACCGCTGTATGGTATCCGCTTCAACAAACGCAAGGGGTCTGATGACGGTGAATCTGCCCTGAAACATGGATTGGGCGGGGACCATGGTGCTGATTTCACCAGCATAACACATATTGAGAAACAGCGTTTCGATGATGTCATCTTTGTTATGCCCAAGCGCCAGCTTGTTGCATCCAAACGCGTCGGCCAATTCAAATAAGCGTTTTCTTCGAAGTCTGGAGCATAAAAAACAGGGATTCTCTCGATTCTGTGAACTGTGCCCCACAATACCATGGTCAGTCTGTTCGGTTTTGAGATCGTATCCTTTTTTTTTACAGAATACCTCAAGGGGTTCGCCAAAACCACCCTCAAAACCGGGATCGATGTAAAGGGCGATCACTTCATAATGAATCGGAATGCGAGTTCTGCGTTCGGTTAGAATCTCCATTAACGTGAGGCTGTCCTTTCCACCAGACAGCCCCACCGCTATTCGATCGCCGTCGGCTATCATATTGTAATGGTGCAGGGCCTTGCCAACCGACCGATTCAGCGCCTTATGTGTATCGCTTTTTTTTGGCAAATGTGCTTTAAGTGCCTTCGCTTTCCTCTTGCTCCTCTACGATGTCTTCTTCCGTCTCCTTAACGATCACTTTTCCTGCAGCAATTTCCCTTAGGGCCACAACGATATCCTCATTTTTGGGAGAACTCACCAAATACTCAGATCCTTCACGGATTTGTCGGACCCTTTTTGCCGCCATGTTGGCCAATAAAAAACGATTTGAAGTCCGCTTCAGACAATCTTCTATCGTAATACGTGCCACGCAATATCCTCCTGTCTACCTTCGGTTATTCCTTTCAACAAATATCAATCAGTTCATATTCCCGTTTACCCCCCGGTGCATTCAGGATGATTTCATCTCCGGGTCTTTTTCCAAGCATCGCCTTACCCAGCGGCGAAGATATGGAAATTTGTCCTTTCTCTATATCGGATTCATCGGGTCCCACAAGCCTATATTCAACAGTTTCACCGGTATCGATATTTTCAAGAACAACCGAAGATCCGAATACCACATAGTCTTTGGGGAGTGAATCCGTATCGATGATATCCGCATGGTTTAATTTATACCCGAGCTCGTTGACCCGGCTTTCAATAAACGCCTGTCTTTCTTTCGCAGCGTGAAATTCGGCATTTTCAGAAAGATCGCCATGAGCACGCGCTTGCTCGATGGCTCTGATAACTTGAGGTCTCTCAACAGATTTCAGTTTATGAAATTCTTCTTTAAGGATTTCATACCCCTTCCGGGTAATGGGTATCCTTTCCAATGGTTCGTTCATCACATTCCCAAAGATTCAATAAAAAATTTAGATAAAACATTTTACTATAAATAGTCTTTTGCCAGTATCTCCGCGATCTGAACGGCATTGGTCGCTGCACCTTTGCGAATGTTGTCTGCGACCACCCACATGTTTATCCCGTTTTGAATGGATTCGTCATCGCGGATGCGTCCTACCAGTGTCAGGTCCTGGCCGGCTGCATCTGTTGCCAACGGATATTGGTTATTTTCAGGATCGTCCATTACTTTCACCGCCGGCTCTTTCTCTAAAAGAGATCGTATCTCCGCAGCGGCGACGGGGCGTTTTGTTTCGACGTTAATCGCTTCTGAATGGCTATAAAACACGGGCACCCGAACGGTTGTTGCCGTCACCCCAATGGTATCATCTTCAAAAATTTTTCTGGTTTCGTTTACCATTTTTATTTCTTCTTTAGTATACCCGTTATTCATGAATGCATCGATATGGGGAAGGCAATTGAAGGCGATTCTGTGCGGATAAACATTGTTTTCCCAATCGAGAAAATTTACCATGGCCCGGGTCTGATCAAGCAATTCATCAATAGCCCTTTTTCCTGTACCGGACACCGCCTGATAAGTGGAAACCACGATTCGTTTGATACCATAGTGTTTGTGAATCGGGTTTAGGGCAACGACCATCTGAATGGTGGAGCAGTTTGGATTTGCGATAATCCCTTTTTTGGAATACAGCGAGACCGCGTGCGCGTTTACCTCTGGAACGACCAACGGCACATCGGGATCCATTCGCCATTGGCTCGAATTGTCAACAACCACGCATCCGCTCTCTGCGGCAGCAGGCGCAAACGTTTTACTCGGCGAACCACCTGCCGAAAAGAGAGCGATATCGACACCGTTAAACGATGTTTCTTTAAGTTCTTCTACAATAATCGAATCCCCCCTGAAACGAAGTTGCTTTCCGGCGGATCGACGAGAAGCCAGATACTTGATGGATTTTACCGGGAAATGTCTCTCCTCCAAACAGGATATCATTTGATTTCCAACGGCTCCCGTTGCACCGGCCACCGCAATATGAAATTTCTTTTCAGCCATCGTGATCTTTCCTTCCTGTAGAGAATTTAAAATGATATTCTGATGAAATGTGCGTCTGAATTGTCCAATCGAAATGGTTCCTATATCGGAGTCGGACGATGTTCGTCTGTTTTGCGGGCTTCGGCTTTTTTCCGCTTCAATTTCCGATACCTCAACAAAAAATTGAAGGGACCCGATACAACATAGGTAAGGATTAAAAGAAAGAGGGCCACCGCTGGCTGTGCAGCAATAAAAATCAAGA
>JAHEHB010000420.1 GCA_024644775.1 Deltaproteobacteria bacterium | reverse complement strand
TGAGCGGGTCAATCGCATCACATAGGAAGTCATAATGAGCCCGAGTGACAGGGCGGGTAGAATTAGATGGTAGAATCGGTCCACCAGATTGCCTTCCGCCCCTCCGCCTATTACCGGGAATAGGTTCATACGAACCGAAAAAACATAGAGTAACAGTATCCCCAGATAAAAAGATGGAATCGAAATACCGGCAAGTGAAGCAATCCGTCCACTGTAATCTGCGCTTCGGTTGCGCCTTAATGATGTATAGACCCCCATTGGCACCCCCAAGAGGACCCCGATGAACATGGCACTGAAGGTCAATTCCAAAGTATAGGGCATCACAACGCGAAGCTGGTCAACCACCGGCACCCCGTTTAACATGGATACCCCGAGATCGCCCCGGGCAAGATTGCCCAAAAAACGAAGGTACTGGAGCCCAATGTTAACATCGAGTCCCATCTCCCGGCGGAGGGCTTCCAAAGCCTCTTGGGTGGCATACTGCCCGAGTATGGCCATGGCCGGATCGCCGGGTGCAAGTCGAACGAAAACGAACACAATGGTTAGCACCACGAGGAGTAATGGGAGGGTTAACAGAATTCGACGTATGGAATACTTTATCATCCGACACGGATCCTATGGGGAAATTTCCGACAACCGATCTCATCTACCGCAAGATTAATGTAAGACAGAAAATGCTCACAGAATCGAGAGGCGACACACACCATCGGCTAAGAGTGCGCAGATCACACAACAGTTGTTATTTTTTTGGCTCTAAAAACTCCTATCTTGCGGAGATCCGAGATTGATCGGCTCTGCATAGATCATCTCTGGCATCGGGTCTCCCCGCTTCTGCTATGCTTCGGGCGGGATCTACGACACGTGTCAGGCGTCAACACGGCCGCTGGCCACCACGGCGGTGCTGACACCTAAAAACGTATCGAAACTGAAATCTCCGCTTAAAGGCGAGGGTTTCCTCTCCCATTCCCGAGTGGGGCAATAACTTCAGGACCGATTTCCACTTTTTGCCTTCTGCCCTCAGCCCTCCGCCCTCAGTCTTCTGACCTCAGCCCTCAGTCCTCTGTTTTTACTGTTTAAGACTTGTCTGTTCGTTGATCTGTGTGTAGAGCGCCAACACAGCCGTTTGTTCAAAACCCCAATCAACGCGATCGTTTCGGGCAAAAACGAATTTCAACACGTACATGGGGTAGTTGACCCCTTCATCCAGCAGCTTAAGCTGGGCCTGTTTCCATAGTTCATCCTGCTTGGCCGAATCGGTTGTTTCTCTGGCCTGCTCGATGGGGGTATCGATCCCTTTGTAGTTTGAAAAGTTGGTTACCGGTCGTTTTCCGGTAACAACGATGGTTTCGGAGTGAAAAAACCATGTTAGGAAAATATCAGCATTGGGTCTCATGCAAATATACATGGTGACCGGATTGACCCCCTGACGAATCTTGGCATGATAGGTGGGATGATCCACCACGTTTAACTTCACGTTGACCCCGACCCGCTTCCACTGGGCCTGAATGTTCTCAGTCGACCGCCGATACGAGGCCCTTTCCGTTATGGTCTCTTCGAATTCAAAGCCATCGGGATACCCGGCGTCTGCCAGAAGTTTTTTGGCCTTTTCCAGGTCGTACTTGTAAGATAATCCCTTTTCACTCACCTGCTCACAAGTGAGCCCTCCCTTCATAAAGGGCGGTATAATGGAACACATGGGATCAGCGACATCGGCGCCCACAAAGGTAAGAATCTCATCCCGGCTGATGGCATACATCAACGCTTGCCGGACCCTGACGTCGTCAAAGGGCTTTCGCGTTACGTTGAAGTTGAGGTGGTTGATCTCGCCCGGTCCGAATATTTCAACCGTCGACACCTTATTCATTTTGTCTACCCAGGGTTGTTCCCGAACCCCTTCGATAACATCCACTTCGCCGCGGCGCAGGGCAAATTCTCGGCTGTTGACATCCGGCATGAACAATGCTTCAACTCCGTCAAGTTTCGGTTTACCGCGGAAATATTTTTCATGCGCTTTCAGCTGAACTTTCTGCCCCGGGGTGTATTTATCGACTCTAAATGGGCCGGTGCCCACCGGCGCTGTCTTAAACCGGGTGGTACCGATGGTCTCATATGCTTTTTTGGGAACGAGAAACCCGCCCCGATAGTCCGTAAAGAAAAGTTCGGGTTGAACCATGCGGGATTTAAGTTTTATTTTCACCGTGTATTTATCGACAATTTCTGCCTCAAAATTCTTATAACTCGATGAATACGAAGATCGGCCAGGATCATGGTTCTTTTCCAAAGTGAAAGCCACATCTTCCGATGTTATCTCAACCCCGTCCGGATGGTCTTTGAATGGGTGGCTCATCACCCCTTTCCGCAAGTAAAACGTCAATGTCATTCCATCCTCGGAGACTTCGTAGCGTTCCGCCACATCGGGCTCAATCACATTGATATCTCCGGGCTTATAACGCAGCAGCCCATTGTAAATCATATCCTGAAGCGCCATGTCCTGGGTCCCTCCGGTGGTGGCCGGATCCATGGTTCTCGTGTCCCCCGCATCAAAAGCGATCCGAAGGATATTATCCTTGGCTACGCTTGTTCCCAGAAGTCCACAGGTTACAAGGGCACCCGCAAATAGTAAGGTCACAAACGTTTTCATTCTAAAAAACTTTTTCATCAGTGCCTCCTTTTGTTAAAATAGATCATTCGTTGATAAAAAACACAACAATCCGTTTATGCTTGGGACGTGGAATTTAATAATTCCCACAACCGCTCAACTCATCACCAAACCGAGCGATTTTGATACACGATTTTGGGTTTTTTTTTATTCCACTGTCCTGCCATTGTTGTTTCCTCCTTTCATCGATAGTGGGTTCCGAAATGTCGGATACAGTCAATAAAATCCGATAATAATCTTGGATTTCAGGCGGAATATACGAATTGGAAGGGAGAAGCGTTCGTGATGAACGGCTATCGCCACAAATATGGATAACGGAAAGATCGCGTCTCTCAAAACGCAATAGAATCGCGTTATCCGTTCAGTTTGAATTATCTAAACACGAATGATATCGGTTGTCAATAACTTCAGCCTGAGCAGCACGGTAACGTCGAGGAATGGATTCATTCTGTATTTTATTTGGTTGACAGGATCAACAGGATACTAAGGATATTCTTTATCATCTTGGTTAAAATGTTTCTCGAGGACATGAACCTTGTCGGTTTCCCGAACCTCTATTACATCCGTGACCAACCGGTAGGCAGATTCTATCAGTTCAACTTCCAACATCCCCATCCCTCCCTTCGACGATTTTCCTGTTAGGTCCACCCTATTTTTATGCCACACTATTTATAATGGGTCCACATACGAATAACTTTGATCGCTTTTTCATCGTCTAAAATTTGACATACTAATCGGTATTGTATATTTATACGGCGGGAAAAGGCACCCGATAAGTCGCCTGATAATTTTTCAAAAGTTGGAGGGGTTTGGTAAGGATTTTCACGAAGTATGTCCAGCAATTTTTCGGCCTTCGATCGTAGACCGGCAGCAGATAATTTTTTGGCGTCTTTTTGTGCCTGTTTTGTGAAAACGACCCTCCAGTTCACCAGTCGATATCCTCATTACATTCTTCGACGGGTGTGACCAATCCTTCGCGGATGGATTCGCGCATACCTGGAATATTCAGCAAATAGAGCGTTTCTTGAATCGACCGCCAATCATCTTCTGAAATAAGCACCGCATTCCCGCGCTTACCGGTAATAACGATAGGCTCGTGGGAAGAGGTCACTTCATCAACGAGCCTATAAAGCTTCGATCTAGCTTCGGTTGCTGTCAATGTCGGCATGATTAACCTCAGAATTTATATTATAATAGAAAAATTGTACGTCATAACGTACGCTTTGTCAAGCTTAAATTTATGCCATACCCAAATTCCGACGTTGAATTCGATTATGCTTTAAGTATAACCGAATTTAACGTCGGAATTTGGGTAATCATATATTCTTGACAAAATAAACGAACATCAATAACTTTGTCAAACCAAGGTTGAGTGGTAACCTGGAACCGTTTAGTATAGATCAAAACTAATCGTTTTAGTGAAAAATGAATCGATATTTACAAATCGTAAAACTTATCGGATGCCGGTGCATTGCATGGACCGTACTTTTGGTGATGTTGCTTCCGGGTATATCCATGTCAAAACAAGAAAAACGGATTGCGCTTGTTATCGGAAACGGCCTTTACTCGTTAACACCTCTTAGAAGCGCCCCCAACGATGCAACCAACATCGCAACTGCTCTGGAAAAATGTAATTTTAACGTCATCAAAGAACTCAACGTAAACAAAGAGCAAATGTTGAAGGCAATTGAAGCATTTGAGAAAAAAATGAGAACGTTTAACGGCATCGCATTGTTTTACTATGCAGGCCACGGCGTACAATTCAACGACAAAAATTATTTAGTTCCCATTGACGCGAATATTAAGACAAATGATGATATGAAAGCGAACTGTATTCGTCTCGCCTCCGTTATAGAAAAAATGAAAGCAGCAAATAATCAAACAAATATCATTATTTTAAATGCAGCGAACGAAAAACCTTTTGGAAAGCAATTTAAACCCGATCTCCCGGGGCTTGCATCAGTTGAGGAAACCGGATTTTTTGTGATGAGTGCCAGTTCGCCGAGCTCGGTCGCACCAGTGAGCACTCGACGAAACAGTTTATTTAACACCAAACTTTCAGAATTTTTGTTGATTCCCGAAATAGAAATCAGGGAACTGTTTTTACTGGTTCAAAAAGCC
>JAHEHB010000419.1 GCA_024644775.1 Deltaproteobacteria bacterium | reverse complement strand
GGCTTCGGCTGAAATCTTGATTCCGGGACTGATGGCACATCCCAATAATTCTCCGTTCTCTGAAACGGAATCGAATGTAGTGGCGGTCCCAAAATCGATTATAATCAGGCTGGTTTGATATTTTTGATAGGCCGCAACGGCATTGACGATTCTGTCTGCACCCATTTCTGAAGGGTTGTGGACTCGCATCGGCATGTTCGAAGCGGATTTGGCGTTCACCCAGTGCGGCGCGTGTTTGAGGTATTTGCGACAAAACGTATCAAGGGCGGTGATCAAGGGGGGGACCACACAAGAGATGATCGTTTTATTGATGTCCCCAGCCTGAATGCTATTCCGGCCAAACAGGTTGCAAACCAGAATGTAAAATTCATCTTCGGTCATGTTTTTTTCCGTCCGTATTCGCCAATCATCGACAAGACGACTTTGGTCATAAAGCCCCATGACCGTATTGCTATTTCCCACATCGATTACAAAAAGCATATGCACAATCCTCATTTTTGATGGCGTCTATGATCTTAAGCGTTGCACGGGTGTTGGCAACATCATGAACCCGCACGATATGCGCTCCACGCAGAACCGCTGCAGCAACTGCGGCCTGAGTGCCGGTTTCCACTTCGGGCGCTTCCGGTGAGATGTCTTCGCCGCTAAGCGTTTTACGAATGAAAGCTTTTCGGGAAGGTCCCACCAGAATGGGCAGTTCCAGCGATTCGAGGTGATGCAAATGATTGATCAGCTGAAAGTTGTGTTCAAAGGTTTTCCCAAAGCCAATGCCCGGATCGATAATGATTCGCGACCGAGGAATTCCTTTTTTCCGAGCGAAATCGATTCTTTCTTCAAGAAAGGATTTGATTTCCGCCAAGAGGTTCTCATAGGTAGGAGAAAGCTGCATGATTTTCGGCGTTCCCTTCATATGCATCAGAATTACAGGAACGCCATATTCAACGGCAAGGTCTGCCAGCCCCGGATCTAAACGCAGCGCACTGATATCATTTATAATGGAGGCTCCGGCTTCCAGAGCTTCCCTGGCTACAGCGGCTTTGGTGGTATCGATGGAGATGGGAATTGCAGTCCGATTCGCAAGGAATTTAATAACCGGCACGACTCTGTGGATTTCTTTTTCGGTTGCGGTGGCTTCAGAAAACGGACGTGTCGATTCTCCGCCGATATCAAGAATATCCGCCCCAGCTTCCACCAATCGTTGGCCCTGGGCAATCGCAGCTTCGACAGAAAGGAATTTCCCGCCGTCTGAAAATGAGTCGGGCGTAACATTTAAGACCCCCATGATGCGGGTCTTTTTCCCAACCTCCAGGCGGTGGTTACCCCACTGAACGGTATGGGTTTTCATAGATATTAGAGGATTAGACGGCCGGTTCTTCAGGTGCTTCAGGTTGTTTAGGCTCTCTTTCTTGTTTTGTGTTTTCGGTTTGCCCGGGTTGACCGGTTTGGCCGGTTTGCTCAGGTTTTGCCTGCGCTTTATGACTCGATGTCTCCGTGGTTTTTGAAGGCAGCTCAATACCGGGTCTCATGGTACTGATTAGCGCATCAAGTTCGGCTCCCATAACGGTTTCTTTTTCAAGCAGAAGCTCAGTTAGTTTGTGAAGAATATCGATATTTTCTTTTAAAACTTGCGTCGAAGTATCATACGCCTGGCTAATGAGGTGTTTGACTTCATCATCAATTTTTCGAGCGGTTTCCTCGGAATAATCTCGGTGTTGGGCAATTTCCCGCCCCAGAAAGATGTGTTCCTCCTCTTTTGCGTAAGACAACGGCCCCAAGTCCTCACTCATTCCCCAATTTCGAACCATTTTTTGCGCAAGAGCGGTGGCCATCGTGATATCGTTGGAAGCACCGGTGCTGATTCTTTTTAACACGAGCTCCTCTGCCACACGCCCGCCAAAAGCGACTGAAAGTTCGCTCAGAAGCTGATCTTTGAACTTAAAATCTCGCTCCTCAGGCAAAAACCACGTGATCCCCGCAGCACGACCCCTGGGGATGATGGTGATTTTATTGACTGTATCGGTGTGCGGCAGGAAGCGAGCAACCAACGCATGGCCGCCTTCATGATACGCCGTGGTACGTTTATCTTCCTCGGAAATAACCTTTGATTTCCGCTCAAGGCCCATATAAACTTTATCTTTTGAATCCTCAAAGTCTGCCATCTCAACTTTTTCTTTATTTCGCTTAGCGGCAATTAGTGCGGCTTCGTTTACCAGATTTTCCAAATCTGCTCCGGAAAATCCGGGCGTTCCTTTTGCCAGTACGTTTGAATTGACATCTGGACCAATAGGCGTTCTTTTCATGTGTACCTTGAGAATTTTCTCTCGGCCGACAATATCGGGCAGGGACACGACCACCTGCCGGTCGAATCGCCCGGGCCGAAGCAGTGCCGGGTCAAGGACATCGGGACGATTGGTTGCAGATATCAGAATTACACCCTCATTGGATTCGAATCCATCCATCTCCACCAACAACTGATTGAGTGTTTGTTCTCTTTCGTCGTGTCCGCCACCGAGACCCGCACCCCGGTGCCTTCCCACCGCATCGATTTCATCAATAAATATGATGCACGGAGCATTTTTTTTCCCCTGAACAAAGAGGTCTCTCACCCGGGAGGCGCCCACACCCACAAACATTTCTACAAAATCAGAGCCACTGATACTGAAAAACGGTACACCGGCTTCTCCTGCAATTGCCCGTGCAAGCAGTGTTTTTCCCGTACCCGGAGGACCCATCAGCAGAACACCCTTGGGGATCCGTCCCCCCAGACGGGTAAATTTTTTGGGCTCTTTTAGAAATTCCACAATTTCGCTAAGTTCCTCTTTGGCTTCATCGATGCCCGCAACATCGGCAAAAGTAACCTTTTCCTGCTGATCGGACATCAGACGCGCACGACTTTTACCAAACGATAGTGCCTTTCCGCCACCGGACTGCATCTGTCGCATAAAAAATACCCAGACCCCTATAAGAACGAGCATCGGAAACCAGGAAACCAGAACGGACATGTACCAGGGGGACTCCGCAGGGGGTTTGGCTTTTATCGATACTCCCTTTTTCCGAAGTATTGGGATCAGTTCCGTATCTTGGGGGGAATAGGTTTTATAACGATTTCGATTTACATCATTGATATAGATTTCTTGTCCTTGTATCACAACTTCCGCGATGCGCTCATCTTCGACCATGGAGAGAAATTCCGTATAGCTGATATTTGTTTCAGCAAGGTGCTGCTGATTAAAAAGATTATACAGCATAATCATCATTAGCGTAATGACGAGCCACAACGCTAGATTTTTGTAAAATGGATTCAAAAGAAATACCTCCATCCCATTGTTTTTAAGTAGATGACACTCAAGCTGTCCTATTATACACTATGACGCCTCTTTTTCGTATCGGCGCCATTTGTTGGGGATCATAGTGGTGTTGGCAATAATTTAGTATCAAAATAATCATCAAACCACTTTAAGCAAGCAAAAGTTCCGCCCTCAGCACATTTCGGGTTTTCGATGTGATCTTAACCGAATCATCGATTCGATGACGCATCACCCATATGATATTTCCTTTGCTGACCAGGACCGGGCATGTTACCCGCTCAGCCCTGGGGACTTTGTTGTTGATAAAAAAATCTTTCACCTTCTGGGTACCACCGTGCATGCCCAGCGGCATAAAACGATCTCCGGGTTGAATATTTCTTATTATCAACGGAAATCGTATTGTACTTATATCAAAAAAAGCGACGGTGTGTCCAGTATCACGATAATTAGGCACATCGTCAACGGTTATTTCGGAGAGATTTAAGTGTGCACCCATTTCATGAATCCATACGGTCTCAGGTTTATCAATCCGATGTTGAAACGCGTGCGGTTTAAATGTTGCCGGCTTAGACACGATTTTTCGCAGCGGTTTTGTTTCTTTTGTAATTTTTATAACGTTATCGTTCCGTTCAATCCGGATGTGATCCGGAAAATCCAGACACCCGAACGGTGGGCCTTTTTCACAAAGCTTTCTGAACTTCTCGATGTGTGAGAAGCTGATTCGCCTTAGGTCTCCTTTTGTTTTTTGGATGGCAAATCTCAAAAGTCTCCTTTTAACCGCAGTATGCAGACCGTTTAGCTGTTGAACCGTCAGATGAACTTGATGATCATCGGATTCCATGACCAACGTATCCCAAATGGGTTTCATTTCATGTTGAATCCAATCTTCTTCACTTCTTAAAATATGGGAAAGTCGATTTAACGATTGGATAATATTAGGATTATAGGTTGATCTTAGATGCGGTATGAGGTGGTGGCGGATTTTGTTTCGAAGATACTGCGTATCCGCATTGCTGGTATCGGATACATATTCGATATTGTTTTGATGCAAAAAATTCAGGATTTCTGCTCGCGTACGTTCGATGAGCGGGCGAACCATTTTACCGTCGCGAACGGGCTGGATGCCTGAAATTCCCAGTGGACCGCTGCCTCGAAGGAAATACATGAGAATGAGCTCTGCATTATCATCCGCATGGTGGCCCAGTGCAATTTTCCGGAACGCTTTTTTTTCCGCCACCCGGGCGTAAAATTCATAGCGAAGATGTCTGGCGGCTTCTTCCACCGAGAGCTTATTCACACGTCGATAGTTAGGTATGTCGACTTTTTTCAAATACAGCGGCAGGTTATTTTTATCAGCAAGAGATGATACAAAGCGTGCATCACGTTCTGACTCCACACCTCTGAGATTATGGTTTAGATGAGCCATCCCCAAGTGAATGGCGTATTTCGGAACCAGAGAAAGAAGCGCGTAC
>JAHEHB010000418.1 GCA_024644775.1 Deltaproteobacteria bacterium | reverse complement strand
CCCGTCAGTTGTCAATCCATACTTCGGCTTCGACACCAGACAGTGACCGTCCCGGTCGGCTTTGCCGGCCGCGGACCACCGGTTGTGAAGCAATTATTCAACGATTCGTCATCCCCTGGAACGCCGGTCGCCGTGGTGTGCCCGGCACCCATTGGCGATACCGACACATATAGTTTTCGGTGAAGGAAAGTTACGCAAACGATTCATCTGCACCATTTTCCGCACCGATCCGCTCGGTTGGCCGCGTGACAGTGGCAACGGATAGAATTTCTGGTAGCGACAGGGAAAAAAAGCCCTGTTACCACGGCGTATTCATCCGCCCTGGGGCCTGGCGCGCACGATCAAGATCACCCGTCAGCCAGTAAACAATCCACTCATTATAAAGATGATCCTTTGTTTTTGCCATCCAATCCACCATGCGCAACCGAAGATCCGCTAATACGTCTGCATAATCCGGATTTTCGGCAAGATTATTGAGTTCGACCGGGTCACTTTTCGAATCATAAAGCTCATCGATATCGTTCGCGTGAAACACATATTTGTAGCGATCTGTCTGAAGCATACGAATCGTATAGAGCCCCATGTGACATCCATGAAATTCACAAAATGCTTCCCGAAGCCGCTCCTGCGGCTCTCCTTTCATCAGGGGCAACAGCGTTTGGCCGTGTAAACCGGCCGGCACATCCACACCTGCCACTTCAAGAAGTGTCGGGGTAAAATCTATAAAATGATGCACATAGGTATCGCAGGTACTACCAGGGTCAATGACTCCCGGCCACCGAATGATCAACGGCACCCGGTAAATCTCATCGTACATCGTATAATCTTTGTTCCAGATTTTATGGGCGCCCATGGTGTCGCCATGATCTGTGGTAAAGATGACCAGCGTGTCTTCGGAGAGCCGCTGCTTGTTTAAATGTTCTAAAATTCGACCTATCTGCGCATCGATCAGGGATATTTCGCCATAGTATCGAGACATCAATGGCTGCCACTCTTTCCAGCTCATTTTATCCGTGCCCCAGTGTCGGCGCTTGATTCGCTGAACAGCCGGCTTGTCCTTGAGATCATCCTCAAAATTCGGATGGGGGGGTATGTCCTTTGGAGGATACATAGAGGCATAGGGTTCGGGAATCACATTCGGCATATGGGGTCCATGAAAATCTATCCGGATAAAAAAGGGCTGTTCGTCGTCATGACAGAATTCATTCATCATCGTTATGGCCTGGTCCACGAGAAAAGCGGGTCTGCAATGTTCAACCGTTGCAGTGTCGACGGCGGATTGTGGTACGACATAATTATTGACTTCCGATGGGAAAGGAATCCCCGATTTATCGCGATAGGTTTTATAGTCTCCCAATGATATGTAGCGATCAAACCCGAATGCTGTTGGATCTTTATGATGATTCACATGCCATTTGCCCACATAACCCAAACGGTAACCCGCCGATTTTAGGCCGGGCGACAGGATATCTTTCTCCACCGGCAGTGAATTTCGGATGGGATGTAGCGCTACATTTGTAAGTACTTCATGGTCGTGGGGATAGGTTCCCGTAAGAAGCGACGAACGAGCTGGGGAACACAATCCACAGGGTGTAAACGCATGGGTAAAGCAGACACCCTGAGAAGCCAGCCCATCGGTATACGGTGTTTTTACGATTCGACCTCCATAGGCTCCAATGGTATCTCTTCTTTGCTGATCGGTCACAATCAATAGAACATTCGGTTTCTTCATTGGAAAATATCCTTTCAATAATTAACGGCGTTTAGCCTCAAACCGGCAAACTTTAATG
Organism: Deltaproteobacteria bacterium; assembly: GCA_024644775.1. The sequence goes on along the minus strand of JAHEHB010000418.1, from coordinate 3,014 downwards.
AGCCGCTTGTCAAATTAATCGGGAGTAACAGAGGTTTATTCTCTTTACAAGAGCTTGACCCATTTGTTGAGTTTTTTGTCTGATAAATTGGAATCATGGAACAAGACATTCCGGGACAAAGGGGGGAGTGGTTTACCCTGTTACCTGTTAGATAGAGTTTCTTTGAGGAGCTTTAACGGGATGGAATGTTAAAATTCATTTTAAATCGCCGACATACATGGCCTTTCTCGCCATGCTTATATTTACAAAAAGCCGTTCTTGTCACTACCCAAGATTACCATCATCATCCGCCTTTTTTTGGGGTTTTTCCACAAGATGATCTTTTTTTTCAACCATTTTCTTTTCCCATTGCGCATATTGGGTAAATTTTTGGTGCAACCCACTGCGATATTTGACTAAACTCATGCCTGAATCCCTGGCTTGCCGTTGCAAAATTTCCTCTGACTGACGAATACCCGGCCAAATATCACCATCAAATATTTTTTTAAAATAACGGTCATGGTGAAACCCGAATTCAACAATGGAAGGCAGCGGTTCTAAATATTTATTGCTCAGTCCAAACTTAGCGAAGGGAAAGCCTCGGGAAAGATCCAAATGAAAGCCTATCAACATATCCTTGGGATTAACTGAAATTATGGCATGGGGCACACAGTTGTTCTGTGGAATGTTGTATTTTACCCTGAGCCAATCGGTCAGCTCTTTTCCCGAACGTAACTGGGCGTTATTGAATGATGATATACCTGTCGGTCTGAGACGGGGAGATTTCGACTGCACGGTTTGGTTTTCTGATCGCTCTGTGTTTTCCGTTTCTTCAAAATCTTTACCCTCAAAGCAAATCCCAATGAATGCATGATTTAGATTGAGGTAAATTTCTTCATCATCCGCCCAGACCGAATTTCCTGCATGAAAGGCAACATGGTTGTCTGCAATCAGCCGATAGACACGTCCGAATCGATCGATCAGATAATGATAGGATTTTTGGCGTTGAAGGTACTTGATCAGCTGTCCGGTGTATTTTTTGATAGATGTGTTCATCTCCGGTGTGAAGGGGAAAAGATCGCTTTCAGAGGCATGATACACAATACCGGAAATTTTATTTGCGGTCTGAATGTCCGCCGGCGACTGATTCGAATTCCGAGGGAACCGACAGTATTTGCGGGGAATATGGTCTACCGTGTGAGTTGTGATTATCTGCAGCCGATTGCTGTAAATTTCACGATCGGACGTTTTTTCCACCAACCAGATGGGATCTTTTAAATACTTGGGAAACAGCTCCCCCCTGTTTTGATGGCTTGCGGTTTTGATTTTGGATATGGGCAGATCGGTTTCCATGCTGGGAGGTCGGAGAACATCTATCGGTTCGCTGTAAAATTCACGATCGGACGTTTTTTCCATCAACCACATGGGATCCTTTGAATACTCGGGAAACAGCGCCGCCCTGTTTTGAGGTTCTGTAGTTTTGACCTTGAGTATGGACAGTTCGATTTCTCTGCTGGGAGGGTTGAGAACATCTGCCGGTTTGCTGTAAATTTCACGATCGGATGTTTTTTCTACCAACGAGATGGAGTTTTTTAAATTTTTGGGAAACGGCTCCGCCCTGTTTTGATGGTTAGGAGCTTTGACTTTAGATGAGGGCAGATCGGTTTCTTTGCCCGAGGGCTGGAGAAATTCTATCGGCTCACTGTAAATTTTACGATCGGACGTTTTTTCCACCAACCGGATGGGATCTATTGCATACTCGGGTAATTGCTCCGCCACGTTTTGAAGTTTGGTAGTTTTAGATTTGGACGTAGGAAGATCGATTTCTTTGGGGGACGGCTGGAAAACATCCGCTGGTTTGCTGTAAATTTCACGATCGAATGTTTTTTCTACCAACGAGATGGAGTTTTTTAAATTTTTGGGAAACGGCTCCGCCCTGTTTTGAAGTTTTGTATTTTCGGTTTTGGGTGAGGGAAGATCGGTTTCTCTGCCGGAAGGCGGATTAAAATTTATCGGTATTGGGCCGATGATTTTTTTGTCCGACGCTTTGAATCGTTGGATTTTTAGATCGAAAAGTGTATTAAAGTTTCCCACCAGAGAAGCAACCGACGTACCGAGTCCGCAGACAAAGAGCATTGTAGTGGCGACAGCAATGACATGGCGGAACTTGTATAGCCGCCATAATTTCGTATGAGGAGCAGAAATGACACCCCGTCGGATAAGATCTTTTATGGCTTTCTTGCTACCGGGCCAAATGCTCTCGGCCTTATCCAAAAGGATTTTGCGAAAAGCGATTTCGGCTAGTGCCGGGTAAAGCTTGTATGGCGCAGATATACTTTGATGCTCATTAATGGCCTGTTTCAGAAATTTAAGTTTCAACGCCGGATCCGAGATGGCGACGGATAATTCTTCGATAATTCGCCGATAGTTTTTCGGCGGCAATTTTAAGGGAAGTGTTGTCTCCATGCGCGAAAGCATGATCCGGGATTTAATAATTCGATTTAAAAACCCTCCGTTTTGAAACAGGCTCTGTCTTCTAGCTTTCCTGCATAGCGGCGATCAATGCCCCCTTCGCAGTGGCGTTCAGCGGATCTTCCGCAATTCGGATCTTGTTGAAATCCAAAGGGATTTCCTCTGTCTTCAGGAAATACTCGAAGCGTTCTTTGAATCCGCTTACTTTGGCCGTGCCGCCACTTAACACGATGGGAATCGGTCCGTCGATCTCTAGAGCGGTGGATGTCTGGATAATGCTTTCTTTAAGGGATCTTACGAGGGTCATAATAAGGTCGTCGTAGTAAATACGCAGGGCATCCTCGACCTCATCGTGAGGCTCACTCTTGAGATCGAAACCGTTTTCTTTGGCACTTCGCACCCGAGTATTGACCGTCCCGACGACCGAAGCCACCGCATCGTCAATATAATCGCCTCCCTTGTTGATACTGAAAGCGATAAGGGGGACAGACAGGTAAGCCAAACAAACATTGCACATACCTCCGCCGGCACTGATACCGAGACCGGTGAAATTGTTTTCTTCC
>JAHEHB010000084.1 GCA_024644775.1 Deltaproteobacteria bacterium | reverse complement strand
GGTTAAAATTTTCGCCTTTCTTGAACTTGGAAAAACTATCTCATTTTCGGACGGACACTATTTAGACATAATCCACACAAACTCGATGGTGTAATCGTCGCTCATTTTGAGCAGAGAGCGACGGGCATCGTTGATCTCACAGCGATCAGCAGGTATCCACTTGGCCCCGTGTTTCGCCAGGATATGGATCATTTTTAATGTTTCCCGGGAACGGGATGAATCGATATTATTTTTCCTGTCGCGGGTGAACCAATCATAATTGGTTAGACAGGTTGGAACTAATTTCGATGATTTCTCCTGAGGATCGATTAGACAAAGGAGTTTTTTTCAGGCGCTGGCCGACAGCTTTTCTTGCCCAGTACCCCCTTGGCGGCCTCGGAATGTTGTGTTTTTTACAAATCCTGGCAAATCCGCCGCCGGACAGGCCATATTCTTTAGCCAACTGGGTCACAGGTGCCTTTGTAACTGGGGGACAAGAAATTTTATTGATTTTTAGGATCAATCAATTATCATCTTTTATCATTTTTTATCGATTTAAAATAAACAGATGGATAATATGGGATCGATCCACAACAAGTGGCCGAGGCTCGTACCCCATACGGAGGCCGTCAGTTCAGTGACTATGTCCTTTTGGGGCGAGACCTAAAACCGTTGGCGGTTGTGGAAGCCAAAAAAACCAGCAAAGACGCTGCACTGGGCCGTGAGCAGGCCAAACAGTATTGCTATAACATCCGGAAAGACAGAGGATGCGAACTGCCCTTCTGTTTTTATACCAACGGGTTGGAAATCTATTTTTGGGATTTGGAGAACAACCCGCCGCGCAAAGTTGTGGGATTTCCTACCCTTGATGACCTGGAACGCTCCCGTTACATTCGCCAGCACAAGAAATTCCTGACCGATGAACTGATCAATACCGATATCGCCGGGAGGGATTATCAGATCCGCGCCATTCGCGCCGTGCTGGAATCCATTGAAGGCAAAAAGCGTGATCTTATTCAATCACCCTTTACCATCCTTCATCCGCAGGGAATTCGGGGTGTGTTCAGACCTGCTGAAATAGAGGAGATTCTGCAACTTACGGAGCAGTTGGCCGCATGAGATACCGGAAAACCACGGATGAAGAACTGGCCCTCATTCTTGAAGAGGGTGAGGGGTATACGCTGGAATTTAAGCGCAGCATTAATTCAGATCTTCCCAAAGAAATGGTGGCCTTTGCAAATGCGTCGGGTGGACGTATTTTTATTGGTGTGAACGACCGCAATCAAATTGTGGGTTGCGATCTTTCCAACAAAATGCTTTCAAGAATTGAAGATATGGCCGCCGCATGCGACCCACCGGTAACGATCCGGATTGAAAAATTGCCGAAACACAACCTCGTTGTCATCCATGTGCCCGAAAGCGTCAACCGTCCCCACCGCTGCAACAAGGGATTTTATCTGCGCAACGGCACCAGTTCACAGAAAATGAGCACGGCCGATATCACGGCTTTTATTCAAGCCGAAGGAAAAATCCGCTTTGATGAACAGCTCAGGATGGATTTGGATTGGCAGGTGGCGCTCGATGAAGAGCGGTTAAACCATTTTCTCAATCTGGCAAAAATCTCTCCTATATCGGATACGGATAGTGTGTTGTTCAATCTGGGCGCCGGTGATTATAAAAAAGGCACTTTTTATCTCAACCAGACCGGCGTTCTTTTCTTTGCCAAACAGCCGATCCGGCGCCTGTTCCATGTAAGTGTGGTCTGCGCTCTCTTTAAAGGAACCAACAAAGCCTATATTCTGGATCGCAAGGAGCTGACCGGCAATCTGCTTGAAAACGTGGAAGAGGCCCTGATTTTTTTAAAAAAGCACCTTCAACTGCGCTGGGAGATCACTAGCCAAAGAACCCGCCGAAAAGAGATCCTGGAACTGCCGGAGGTAGCTCTGCGCGAGGCCATGGTCAATGCGGTATGCCACCGGGACTACCTGGAGCAAGGCGCCCAGGTAATGGTTGAAGTTTTTGACGACCGGGTTGAAATATACAATCCAGGGGGACTGCCCAAGGGTCTTCCGGTCAGTGAGTTCGGCAAGCGTAGCGTCTGCCGCAACCCCCTGATTGCAAGCCTGCTGTTACGATGCAATTATATCGAAAAAATGGGCACCGGCATCGAACGAATACGTGCGGCATTGGAGCGGGAGCACTGCCCTAAGGTCAACATTCGCTTTAACACCATATTTACCCTCGAATTCCAACGGCCGACCTATTTGAGAACCGATGAGAAGCCGGAAGAGGCTATGGAAAAAACTAGGAAGCAAACTAGGGAGAAAGCGTCGGAGAAAGTGTCGGGGAAAACGTCGGAGAAAATTCTCCGTCTCGCTGGAGCCAACCAATACATCACGATTTCGGAATTGGCGGAGTCGATTGGTGTTACAACACGTTCCATTGAACGAAACATAAAAATTCTTCAGGCACAAGGCCGGCTCAAACGCATAGGACCGGCCAAAGGTGGCCGTTGGGATATAATAAAAAGGAAATAACCCATGCTGCAAAATAACCCTGTATTGAAATCGAAAATCGACCAGCTCTGGGATAAATTCTGGGCCGGCGGCATTGCCAACCCCCTCACCGCCATCGAGCAGATAACCTACCTGCTGTTCATGAAGCAGCTGGATGATCTGGATTTAAAGCAACAGGCCGATGCCGAGTTCACCGGCGACACCTTCACTTCACGCTTTGCGGGTGTGTGGGTGCCGCCTGAGCATCGCTTTTCATCTGATAAAAAAGACCCGAAAGAGGCGAAAAAAGAAAAAGCGGAAAGAGAAAAACCCTTTGAAATAGATAAAAAGACACTACGCTGGAGCGAATTCCAACACAAACCAGCCGAAGCGATGCTAAATATTGATAGTTTCGTAAAAAGTCAAAATTTTGAATTACTACTACAATATATTGTGGTAGTAAAGTAAGTAAATATAGACTATATTGTAGTTGCTCAAATTTCTTCGGACTTTTTACGAGTTCATCAAATATTACATGGTATATTATTTTATGATAGATTTTCAAACTTTCGTTTTAGTTGGATGTTTGTAATGGAATTCCAAATGCCGAAAAAAGACAGCTTCGCATTTTTTCAATACCTATTCCGGGAATACCGGAACCCCATTAACTATGGGACGGCGTTGCTGGTTGGGGTTGGTATTAATTTTTTTCAAGAAGAACAACTATTTTCATCCCCTGTCCCGTAGGCTCTTGCTCTACCAGCGATCTGAATTCCAATCACCGGATCTTCAGGCTTTAGGAAATCGGCTTCGTCCGGTTCAATAAAATGCGGTTTCAAAATCGCCGGGATGCCGTCTTTTGGAGGACCTCCGGAGAGGATTTCATCCTTTGGCACCAATGTACGATTCAAATTGAATCCCAACAACGCTACAAAGAATGCAAAGGAAATTGCAATAAGTTTTGGTTTTTTCATTTTTTTATTTCTTCATGCTTTCTTTAAATCTGTTTATAAGCTCGCTTATGGGTTGCCCGGTTGGGGCCATGGCAGCCGGATTGATTTTTACCAACGCTTCCCACGCTTCCAGTGCACCCTTTTGATCGTTTAGGTCGTGAAGCAAAACGATTCCTTTATTGAATCGTGATATTTCATGAGTGGGGTCTATTTCAATAGATTTATCAAAGGCCTTGATGGCTTCCTGCGGCTTTCCGGTCCGGCGATACATCACACCCAAGTCTGTCTGAACATTCGCGTCGTTGGGATTTAGTGCCAAAGATTTTTCATAGGCCCGAATGGCACTTTCAAAATTTTTAGTATCAAAGTAAAGGTTTCCCAATTGCGTCCAGGCGTCACCATTGTCGGGATTTGATGCTACCTCCCGTTCAAGAGCTAACATCTGTTTGGCCTGCTCTTCCGAAACACTCTGCTCCTGGACGGCCTGTTGGGGCTGTGTTTGGGGAGCAACAGGTACACTAGACCCTGTTTTAAATGCACTAAAAACAACGCCCCCCAGAAATCCGACGCCAAGGGTAATAACCGCCACCGATAGCATCGTGCTCTTTTTCACATGGTCACTCGGAATGTCGGATACTTTTGTCATGCTGCCCCCTTTATCTTAACAGCTTCAACATAATAATTCCCAATGAGTGGGTCAAGAAATTGATGAAATTTAAAAAGGGCAACTCAAAGCTACCCTTGAATACGGCGGTGAAGAGATGCGGAAATGGTTGCCATTTTTCCATCGATTACGTATCGCAGGGTGGTTGATGCAAACCACCCTGCGGAACAAAGATTAGGGGGAAGTTAGGCTGGGAGGAACCTCAATTGCCTACTACCACCGGTGAGGTCCTCTGTGAAAACCTTTTGGCCCTCTGCTCATGAACCCCCGGCCGATATTGGGGTTGATTTTTTTAAGGTTCATAATATGGTCCATTCGTTTTTGGTCAAGCTGAGATCGTAGATCAGATATCTCTTTTTGCAGTTTTCTGGCTGTTTCAATATCCGGAGTCTCTTTGGCAAGCTCACTACTCAGCTCAAGCCGTTTTTGATACATATCGTTTCGCAGCGCTTCGGTCTCTTTCATAAAATCGGCCCGTTCTTTTTCCAGCTTCCCGGTTTCATCTTCAGATAAGCCATATCCTTGAATACCGGAGCAGTATCCTTTTCCAAATCCCGGCCCAGTACCATATTGGCCATACATCCCCATTCCACGACCATAACCTGATGCGGCCCCAAACCCCGGACCACGACCATGCATTCCCATTCCATACCGACCGGCAAATGCATTAATACTGAATGCTACCGCCGCCATCACGGTTAAACCCGCGATCAATAAGGTGAGGTTTCTTTTTTTCATGTTTTACTCCTTTCTTTACATTGGATTGTTGTTTTCACCTTTTTTAAGAGCAAGGCGTATGCCAGGCATGAAATAAAATCGGTTTATTGTTTATAACTATTTGTTTTTAATACAATATTCTTTGGATGAAATCGAAAGACTGCTGAATGGTGAAGCGATGTTCAATGGGTTGATTGGGTAATATGTATCCATAAAATTTGTCCAACGACGAAAGGATGAGTATTTCGTACCCATTTTCTTAAGATTGAAAAGAAATCAAAATATGATAGAGTTCGAAAAGGATCTATCGTACCATTATTGGGGACAATTATTTCACACGGTGAACAGGGTGTTATGTCCGACATAGTGTCATATGCAAAAACAGATATCGGCTATCGGCGGAAAAACAATGAAGACAGTTATCTGATAATCGATGATACGATAATAATGCATAATACCCGCATCTTTGGGAAAATGTTTCTTGTTGCAGATGGGATGGGGGGGCACGCTGCCGGAGAGGTCGCCAGTAAAATGGCATGTGAAGGAATGTTGAATTATTATTTACCGAAACCTGATGATGTAAATTTTTCGCCTTCTCCTGAAACGATCCTGAATCGGCTTGATACGGTCATTCGCAAAACCAACCGGGAAATATACCGACACGGACAGATAAATAGAGAATATCGTGGCATGGGGACGACGTTATCCGTTCTGCTTTTATTTAAAACCCATGCATTGATCGGTCATGTGGGAGACAGCAGAATATATCGACAACGAGACGGATCCCTTGAGCAGTTAACAGTTGATCATACCGAGGTTCAGGCGCTTGTGGACATGGGATATCTCACTGACGAACAGGCATCCGTTCATCCGTATCGCAACATTTTGTTACAGGCACTCGGTGTCTCGGAGGAGCTTGAAAAAGTTTTCACAAGAATCGAAGAAGTAAAACCAGGAGACATTTTTCTGTTATCCAGCGATGGCTTACATGATTTAGTCCTGGATATGGAAATCCAAAAGACACTATGTAACGATCCGGTCCCTGAATCTGCTGGCAATCATCTCGTTCAGCTGGCCCTTGAGAACGGAGGTAAAGATAACATCACCGTTGTCGTTGTTCGGGTTTTAGAAACAGGCTCTTTATTGTGAATTTTGTGCACTTTATGGAAGAATTTATTTCCAGCCGCAAAGACGCCAACCCCCGAAGAAAAAATATGTAACTTTGTGTCGTTGTGCCTTTGTGGTCAATCCTTTTTGGTTCTCCCGCATTGGGCGGGATCCAGGTTGGGGTATCTATGGATGGATTTTGGAATAGCTGGCAGCATTTACCTGAAAATATCGATCCTGTAATCTTCGAGATTGGCTCGTTTCGGCTCCAGTATTATGGGCTTATGTATATTGTTGCGTTTACCATCACCTATGTGTTGGTGGCGTACCGAATCAAACACGAAGATCGTTTCCAGATTACTTTAGGTCAAGTAAAGGATCTAACGGTGAGTATGATACTGGGGTTGGTTATCGGAGCCCGCCTGGGCTATGTTATTTTTTACAATCTATCCTATTATATGCGCCAACCGCTTGAAATTTTTCTCCCGTTTCAATTTGCCGATGGAATCACCTTTACCGGAATTTCCGGCATGTCCTACCACGGCGGACTCTTGGGTCTACTCCTTGCAGGAGGACTTTTTGCCCGAAAACACAAATTGAGTTTTAGGGAAGGTGCAGACTTGTATGCCCCAGTGGGGCCTTTGGGTTACACCTTCGGTCGGCTTGGAAATTTTATAAACGGCGAACTCTACGGTCGAGTGACTGATTCCCCCATAGGCATGTACTTTCCACTGGCACCGGGGTCTGAACGCAGACATCCTTCGCAGCTCTACGAAGCTTTTTTTGAGGGAATCTTTTTATTTGTCGTATTGTGGACGCTCCGTCGGAAGAAATTACCCACGGGGGCGCTGCTGGCTGTCTATCTTATGGGCTACGGTGTGGTCCGATTTTTTATCGAATATTTCCGAGAGCCTGATACGCATCTCGGTTTCATCTTTTTTTCATTTACCATGGGGCAGATACTCTGCAGCGTAATGATACTAGGCGGTATTCTGCTATATTTGTATTTATTACAGATCGAGAAAGAATCTAAAGTGCGCTGAAGTTTAGGAATCCTGTACATAAAAGGATTGGCCACAAAGGCACAAAGACACTAAGTAAATATATCTTTATTGTGCCTTGGTGTCTTCGTGGCTGAAAAAAAATTCTTCTACAAAACGCACAATATTCAATAAAGGGTTCGAGTGACAGCGCCTACTTCAACAAGGCTCTTTGAACCATTTGCAGCGTTAAACACTCAGCGATTTTTTCAAAGCAAGCCCCTTGCAGAGGCAATCAAAGCCAGGCCTTCTGGACCCGGATTCTTTACTAAATCTTTTTTTTGTGGATTCAAACTCCATTAATTTTCGAGCTAAGCGGTGAAAATAGGTAATATCGTCAAATCAAATGAACTGATGGCTGTGCTGGGTGGCCTACTGCTCACAGGTGCGTTTCCTAAAATGGAATTATCCTGGCTTTCCTGGTTTGCCATCGTCCCTGTATTGATTTCCATAAAGGACCAGTCGCCCCGAAAAAGTTTTCGGCTCGGTTTTTTAGCCGGCATCATCCACTATCTTACGCTGATGTATTGGCTTGGCTACACAATGCACACCTATGGTCAGCTCCCCTGGTCTTTGAGCATACCGGTATTGTTTCTTTTAACCTGTTATTTATCCCTCTATATCGGGGTATTTTCCTTTTCTGTAACCTATCTTTGCAGAATGCCAAGCAGGCTTCTGTTTCTGGTTCCTGTTCTCTGGGTCTCTTTTGAATATCTTCGTGCAGTCTTATTTTCGGGACTTCCCTGGGAGCTGATCGGATATACTCAATACAAAATATTGCCCATTTTGCAGCTGTCCGATGTATTCGGAGTCTATGGGGTATCCTTTTTAATTGCCTTTTCGAATGCCGTGATATTTATCGGATATCTTTCCGTGACCCGTAAAAACTGGAAAGGATGTCCAGTTTCCAAACGACTTGCCGGCGTATCGATTCTTACCCTAGTCTTTACGTTTTGCATTGTCTGGATTTACGGCACGTGGCGAATGACCAATGTTGATCGGTTGATAACCAGCTCACCCAGGGCCCGTGTTGCCGTTGTTCAGGGCAATATCGATCAGGTAATAAAGTGGGACCCGAGACAGCAGGAAGCCTCGGTGGAAAAATACCTTAGTCTATCTCGAACCGCCAGCCAGGCTCGAACCGCCAACCAGGGCATGATCGATCTTATTGTGTGGCCTGAAACGGCGATGCCATTTTATTTTTTGTATGATACGGAATTGACTATGAAGGTTTTTCAGGGAATTCAAACCATTGGTACCGATTTTTTGATCGGAAGCCCTTCCTTTATCCGCCGGGGAGATGCGATCGAGTATTATAACAGTGCCTATTTAATGCGTCCCGATGGGAAAATCTATGGCAAGTACAGCAAGGTGCACCTGGTTCCGTTTGGAGAATATGTTCCTTTTCGAAAATGGCTTCCCTTTCTTGGTAAGATGGTTGCCCAGGTCGGTGATTTTAAACCGGGAAAATCCGGCCATACGATGTCTTGGGGAGTCCATAGGATCGGTATGCAAATCTGTTTTGAAATCATTTTCCCGCATTTATCACGTAGCTTGGTTAAAAACCATGCAAAACTGCTGGTGAACATCACAAACGACGCATGGTTCGGCAAAAGCAGCGCGCCGTATCAACATTTCTCCATGGCGGTTTTCAGGGCCGTTGAAAACAGGAGATCGCTCGTACGTTCGGCAAACACGGGCATCAGCGGATTTATTGATCCCACTGGAAAAATTTTGGCATCCACCCCTCTTTTTACGGACGCCACATTGACTCGTGATGTTCCATTGCTGCAAACATCGACGATTTATACGCGAATAGGGGATCTGTTTGCGTGGGTGTGCTTGACCCTGGCGTTTTCCGTCACCATTAGTAGAGCTGTTTTGAGGCGGGGAAATTAATTAGAAATTGAATTTTTTATGATTAATTTGTATATTGATCTTTAAATAATTATTACCGGTGGGAAAGGAGATAATATGTCTGTCGAATTAAAACAAAGCTTAAAAGAGGTGAGTTCAAAATTAGAACAACTCAGAGGGTATCTTTGACATCCCTGGCAAAGAGAAACGATTCGAAGAGATCGAGGGGCTGCTTGCAAAAGAGGATTTCTGGAATAATCCGGAGAAGAGCAAACCGATCTTAAAAGAACGAACCGCGATTTCCAATATCGTTGAAAGCTATCGCAAGGCTCACAACGATGTTGAAGAGTGTCAAATTCTGCTGGATCTCGCCATTGAAGAGTCAGACAACGAATCCATTGAGGAAGTCTCCCGACAAATACCAGATCTTGAGAAAAATATAAAACAATTATCACTGGATCTCACTTTGTCCGCAAAGGAAGATCCCAACAACGCCATTGTTTCCATAAACGCAGGCGCGGGAGGCACCGAAGCCCAGGACTGGGCGGAAATGTTGTTTCGGATGTATTCCCGATGGGTGGAACGAAAAGGGTATGGCATCGATATCATCGATTTTCAGCCGGGAGATGAAGCCGGTATCAAAAGTGTTACGTTTACAGCAAGTGGAAAATACGCTTATGGATACTTAAAGGTAGAAAAAGGGGTGCATCGCCTGGTTCGGATGTCCCCTTTTAATGCCAGTGGCAAACGTCACACCTCTTTTGCCTCTGTATTTGTTTATCCGGAATTAGATAAAGAAATCGTCGTTGATATTGATGAAAAAGATCTGCGGGTCGATACATTCAGGGCCAGTGGTGCCGGTGGACAGCATGTAAACAAAACCAGTAGCGCCATTCGAATCACCCATATTCCCAGCGGAATTGTGGTGCAATGCCAGCAAGAAAAATCCCAGCACAGAAACAGGGATCTGGCAATGAAAGTGCTGAAAGCACGGCTTTATGAGGTGGAAAAAGAGAAACAGGATGAAAAACTTCAGGAGATGCACGATAGCAAGGGCGAGATTGCCTGGGGAAACCAAATCCGTTCCTATGTGCTTCATCCCTACCAAATGGTAAAGGACCACCGAACCAATCTTGATGTTGGCAACATCAATGCCGTTTTGGACGGCGAGTTAGATTCGTTCATTGAAGAAGCCTTGCTTTTGGGAAAAGCATAAAATTGCAGATTATCGAATTACGATTGTCGAATGATAGACTTTCCCTTTGTTGAAATAGATTCTTATGCTTACCGAGAACTTGAAAAAAGCGCTGCGATTTTATTTTATTACGGACGACAGTGCTCCGGATTTATCTCCGTTAAAACAGGTTGAAATTGCCGTTAAAGCCGGGGCGACATTGATTCAATACCGCAACAAGTCCTTTACATCTAAATTTATAGAAGAAGCCCAAGCGATTAGAGATTTTTGTAAATGCAACAGCGTGCCTTTTGTAGTCAATGACAATATTTTGCTTGCAAAAGCGGTTGAGGCAGACGGGGTTCACTTGGGGCAGGAGGATGAAAATTCGCAGATTGCCAGAAAAGTTCTGGGGGACACTGCTGTCATCGGGATTTCTGTCTCCAATATTGATGAACTGGCACGAACGAATCTTTCTTGTTGTGACTATATTGGTGCGGGTCCCGTGTTTTCGACCCATACAAAACCGGATGCTAAAGAGGTAATCGGGCCCCAGGGACTCGGAGCGGTCGTTCAGGCAGTGAACCTTCCAGTGGTGGCCATCGGAGGAATCAACGCAGACAATGCCAAACGGTGTTTCGATCAGGAGGTCGCCGGCGTTTCAGTTATTAGCTGTATATCCCGGTCTCAGAATCCTCTTGATAGTGCATTGGTTTTAGGTGCGGCATGTGACTGTACTCCTAGAGCTTCTCTCCGGCTTCCTTGGGGTGACGAATTCGGCTTGATTGATATGCTTCTTAAACATTCCCCGTTTGATAACGGAGACCCGCCCAAAATTAAAATTGCGCCCGGGGATGATGCTGCCCTACTGTATCCCATCAGGAATCCTGTCATTACCACGGATACCCAGAAAGAAGGGGTTCATTTTATTCTAAATTGGCAGACTCACAAAGAGGTGGGAATGAAAGCCGTTAGTATCACTCTAAGCGATCTCGCTGCCTGTTATGCGACACCCATCAGTATTTTTATTAATCTCGCATTGCCAAGATCTGTTTCCGACCATTCCATTGAAGCGTTATATGAAGGTATCAAAATATCCCTGGAGGGGTATGGATGCACATTAGGCGGAGGCAATATTTCCAGTGCAAACCAGTTATCGATCGATCTGTTTGCCATCGGGCAGGGTCGGGACGATTCGTTCCCCCTCCGTGCTGCCGCAAAACCGGGTGAAGGACTCTATTGTACAGGACCCCTGGGACTTTCACGGGCAGGATTTCTATGTCTCATGAATAGAGACACAAGCTATAAAACCCTGATTGAGAAATTCAAGGTACCGAAAGCCCGATTTGACGCTGCGAACATACTCGCCGAGCACGGTGTCGAATGTGTGATGGATATCAGCGATGGATTATCCGGGGATGCGGGACATATTGCAAAAGCATCCCATGTTACCATTGAATTTAACCTCGATCCCTCAAACTTAGATAGGGACCTTGTTGATTTTTGCGAGAAGTATAACCATATTCCAGAAGAAATGATACTGGCCGGCGGAGAAGATTATGAACTATTATTTACCTGTCCACCAGAGATCTTCCAAAAGATAAAATCGGCCCTCCCGGAAGCGTTTCAGGTTGGCCGTTGTATCCCCTTCAATAAAGAATACTTAGTAAATCTGCCGGCTGAAATTTCATCCTTTCAACATGGGAAACGATAGACCCCGCCCGTTCAGAGAGCAGATGACAGAGGGCGGAAGACGGAAGACAGGGGGCAGCTCCCTCTCGTGCAGGCTGACCCTTACTCACACTTGACACAGTGGGTGTTTTTGGGGTGGTTGTAACTATTTGAAAAAATTTAGTCCGGTTATATCGAAAGCTCAAGTTGAGTCACGTCGGTTTTGAAGATAATCCGATTCGCGGACGTGTGAAACTCGCCCATAAGGGAGCGTAACACCGATCAGGGCCTTGAGATAAACAATGTATCATGAAAGATTCAACATGTTGGGTTCTATTGCAGCACCTTGATGCTGATCGATGTAACGCTCCCTAATGCACTCAGACAGTCACACGCGCACGAATCGGATTATCTTCAAAACCTATTCCAGTAAACAACTGGAGCTTTGTGGATAACCGTGAAATTTAATAACGAGTATCGAATAATGAACCGCAGAATTATGAAGTATTTACTTCGACATTCGATATTCCTTGTTCTACATTCTGCGGTTTAAAAAATATTAACTGGTTATAAAGAAAGACCAAGTTAAGGGAGGGCGATAAAATCGGCCCTACCTTTGTTTTGTTATAGAACCGAGAATTTTTTACATCTTGCATTCTAGTGAATGCGATGATAACTTAATGCCTCGGAAATTCTTCAAGCAACTGATATTGTGTTTTCCAACATTCCAATTGGGGCATAGCCCCTAAGTTCGTACTGGTCCGATTGGGGTGTTCTGCCAGATGCAGAACTGAGAGTATACCCTTTGAACCTGATACAGTTAGTACTGTCGTAGGGAACTCGGTGAATCCGTTCCAGAAGCGTTTTTCTTTGTCTTTCTAATCAAAACCGCACGTTCTTCCGATTCTTTTCCGGCAGTCGAATTGAACATAGGAGATGGTATATGAAAGTAGCGTTGACGATTGCGGGATCGGATTCCTCAGGAGGTGCGGGGGTCCAGGCAGATTTAAAAACATTTCAGGCCCTTGGTGTTTTTGGCATGAGTGCCATCACAGCGATTACCGTTCAAAATACCCAAAAGGTATATGCTGTCCAAGAGGTGAAATCCGAGATTGTGGAAGGTCAGATTCTTTGCCTTTTTGAAGACACCCTCATCCATGCCGTCAAAATCGGGATGGTGTCAAGCATTCAACTTATTGAAACCATTTCGAATTCTCTTAAGAAGGTTCGCCTGCCGCCGGTGGTGTTGGATCCGGTGATGATTTCTAAGAGTGGTTATCGATTACTCAATCAGGATGCCCAGGACGCGCTTATAAAAAATTTATTTCCATTAGCTGAGGTTGTGACCCCCAATATCTATGAAGCCGAAGCGCTCATCGGAAAAAAGATACAGAATTTGGATGAAATGAAAGGTGCCGCCCAAGGCGTATTGTCCCTTGGCGCAAAAAAAGTGGTGGTAAAAGGTGGGCACCTGGGAGGTGATCTTTCAACAGATATCCTTTACGACGGGAGAAAATACATGTCGCTTGAGAGCACTCGTTATAATACCAAAAATACCCATGGGACTGGGTGCACCTTTTCGTCCGCCATCGCAGCCCATTTAGCTCTTGGAAAAGATTTTTTTGATGCGGTGACCTCGGCCAAAGCATATATCGCTGGGGCCATCGAGCATTCTTTATCGATTGGTAAGGGACATGGCCCCACCCATCATTTTTTCGATCTGTATGCCAAAGCGGGTTTGGAACACAAATAAACCGATAGAAGGAAATAACAGAAAGGAGAATCGCCATGAGAAACTATTCAGATAAAGCGGCTGAGAATCTTGCTGCGCTTAGGGAGAAAAAACCGTTGGTTCACAATATCACAAATTTCGTTGTCATGAACTATACCGCCAATGCTCTTTTAGCCATGGGGGCTTCGCCGGTAATGGCCCATGCGCAAAATGAAGTGGAGGAAATGGTATCATTGGCCGGAGCCCTGGTTATAAATATCGGTACATTAACCGATAGCTGGATTGAGTCGATGGTTCAGGCAGGAAAAAAAGCGACAGAGCTGAGGACCCCCATTGTACTCGATCCGGTAGGCTCCGGGGCAACCTCCCTTCGAACCGCCGCTGCCAAGCAAATTATCGAAAACACCGCAGTGAGTGTAATCCGAGGAAATGCATCCGAGATTCTTTCACTCCGTCATGAAGATTCAAAGACAAAAGGGGTCGATTCAGTCCACACAGTGGAGGATGCAGCCGAATCTGCAAAAATCCTGGCTACAGAACTAAACACGACGCTCGCCATAACCGGGCCAACCGATCTAATCACCGATGGAAAACGGGTCGTCCGTGTATCGAACGGCCACCCCCTGATGAGGTATGTTACTGGAACAGGGTGTACCGCAACCGTTACAGTTGCTGCTTTTTCAGCAGTCGACAATGACCCGATGAGTGCAACCGCAACCGCCCTTGCATTCTTCGGTTTTGCAGGCGAACTGGCTGCCGGTATATCTTCCAAGCCCGGTAGTTTTATGATTGAACTGATCAATGCGCTCTATACAATTACCCCGGAGGAGCTTAAGAGAGGGGGTAAAATT
This sequence comes from Deltaproteobacteria bacterium, assembly GCA_024644775.1. The sequence goes on along the minus strand of JAHEHB010000084.1, from coordinate 1,299 downwards.
GAAGAAAGCGAGCTTGTTTGATTTTTCATTGTACTTGGTTACCGATAGAGCTTTATCTATGGATCGAACCACGCTTGAAATTATCGAAGCCGCCCTCCGAGGCGGTATCACATGCGTTCAATTGAGGGAAAAAACTTGCCCTACTCGGGAATTTATCGAAGAAGCATTGAAAATAAAAGAGGTATTGGGTAAACATCAAATTCCCCTTATCATCAATGATCGTGTTGACGTTGCCCAAGCGGTGGAGGCAGACGGTGTGCACCTCGGACAGAATGATATGCCGCTAAAGATGGCAAAAGACATTGTCAAGGACACGATGATTATAGGTATATCGGCTGAGTCGATACAGGATGCGATGGATGCCGAGATTGGCGGTGCGGATTATGTCGGCGCGAGTCCGATTTTTGCGACGCCAACCAAAACCGATACGGCACCGGCCCTGGGTTTAGAGGGGCTACGGGAAATGCGACGTGCCGTTAACATTCCTATAGTGGGTATCGGGGGTATCAACAGGGGGAATGCAGAAGCAATGATTCATCACGGTGCCGATGGAATTGCGGTTGTGTCGGCGATTGTCTCGGCAGAAGATCCAGAAAGAGCCGCCGGCGAACTAAAAGAGGCCATTATGCGGTCAAGAAACAACAAGGCACTTTGAACACTCAGCGGTTTTTTCATAGCAAGCCCCTTGCAGGGGCAATCAAAGCCGGGCTCTCCGGACACGGATTATTTCCCCATGAAATTATTTGACAGCCATTGCCATCTGGACGATCGGTCTTTTGACAAGGACCGATCTGCGGTTATCGATCGTGCAAGAGCGGCAGATGTAAACAGAATGCTGATTGTAGGGATCACCGAAAATAGATCACAAAAGGCTGTTTCAATAGCGGAATCTAACGACGATCTTTATGCCTCCATTGGTGTTCATCCTCACGATGCAAAGGATTGCAGCGAACCTGTGCTAAAAGCGATTCGTTTACTTGCTTCAAGCCCTAAAGTTCGAGCCTGGGGAGAGATCGGGCTTGACTTCAACCGCATGTACTCACCCAAACCGGATCAGGAGCGATGGCTGATCCGTCAACTTGAAATAGCCGAAGAATTGAATCTTCCGGTTATCTTTCATGAAAGAGACAGCAGCGGCCGGTTTCTTGATATCCTTACCACACATGGAAAAAAGGATCGAAAAGGGGTGGTTCATTGTTTCAGTGGAACGAAAAATGAGCTTATGAAATATTTAGACCTTGGCTTACACATCGGTATTACGGGTATCGTGACGTTAAACGAACGGGGGGAGTCGTTGAG
>JAHEHB010000083.1 GCA_024644775.1 Deltaproteobacteria bacterium | reverse complement strand
TTACCGAGATGAGAAGAGAAGGGCGGCGCAGAGGATCCGCAGCGGCGGGGCCACCCGCCAAACCCAGCAGATCAGCCGCCGGACCACCTATGGGACAGAGGGGTCGACCTTGAATCTGTCCATCACCCGGCCAAACCGCCAGCCGTAGAAATTGACCCGTTTAAACAGCCCCCCTGAATTGAACGGCTCACATTCCCAAAAACGCCGCGCCGCTGTCGGGTCCGGAACATCGATGACCATCAGGCTGCCAATTTGGCGGCTGCCGTCATCCGACATGATCGGTCCCCTGGTGATAAAGAGGCTTCCTTTTACCGCCTGAAAAGCTTCGTGTTCGGCCCGCAATTCATTGCGAAGATCGTCGGCATCGTCTTTATCATGGGCCTCGATGAGGTACTGCACATTGCCTTCGATGCGCGGGCAGTCGCGCCAGGAAAAGGGTACACTCGGCGACCATGGGTAGATTTCATAGCGCTTTTGCAGGCCGGCGATGTGATAGGGCTCTTCGTCCACATTGGCTTGTGCAGCGGCTCGGTCAGGCAGGTTGATAAGCCGTATGCTGCCCAATTCAGTGGTCAGATCTTCTGTCAGGATCGGCCCGACAAACAGGGAATCCTTGCGCATGTCGTCTAGGTATTTGAGATGAGGCTCCCGGTTGGCGTCACGAATAGCACCTGAATCCGGTTCGTCGTACAGTTTAATATAATAGTGCATGTTTTCCCCCTAAAAGCTGCAACCGATTTTACGTATAGTAGTCGTTGATCGGTTGCCTGTCAAGAAAGGGACGGCGACGCAGTGGATATGGATGTAACCCTGACCGGTGTCGATATCATGGACCTATACGAGACAGATTTCACAGTCACTTAGGCCGATAGTCTCTCTTAAGCAACAGCAACGCGCACCCGATATCGGGGGACCTGAATGGCCAGAGCGGTCGCCACGGCAATATAGATCAAGATGTAAAGCGCGATCTATCCAAGCCATTTGAGTGATACACACCCCTAACGGGGCGTGCTCCTTACCCGCGGCGTTCGGCTCTTGTTAAAAAATTGACTTGACAAATCGGAACGAAATACGTACAATTGTACCTATGAAAATAATCACTGATACGAATACGTTCATAGCTGTTGCCTTAAATGAGCCTGAAAAGGTCAAAATCATTGGACTTACAGAAGGCCATGATTTAATTGCCCCTGATGTTTTGCCGTTTGAAATAGGGAATGCATTAACGGCGATGATGAAAAAAAAGACATTGAAAAAAGAAGAAGTCGAATCAGCCTGGGATATTGTTCAACAGATACCGGTTGATTTAAGACATACGAATATAAAATATGCATTGAGCATCGCGATTAAATATAATCTATATGCCTACGATGCGTATTTCTTAGAATGCGCTGAAAACCTCAGAAGCCCGCTGCTTACACTTGACCTTGGAATGCAAAAGGTAGCGCGGGAGATGGGGATTACAATTTTGGAGTAAGATATCATGAAAGTGTATACATATTCTGAGGCAAGACAACGTCTTTCTGACGTTCTTAATACCGCGAGAAATGAAGAGGTCGTTATCAAAAGGAGAGGTGGTGAAACTTTTTCAATAATCTTTAGGAAAAGTAAAAAATCACCATTTGATGTTCCAGGAATCCAAACCAAAGCAACTACAAAAGACATTCTTTCTGCGGTAAGAGAATCTAGGGAACGGTTTGCCGAACAAAACGTTGAAGATTGACGGGCAGAAGTCGGCGGCTATCACCTATCAATATTTCAACCTGTTACATTGCCTTGTTGTTATCGCCTCGGTTTTCTCTGCCCGCACTTTAACTCTGCGTTACACCGAACCATATAGAATGCAACATATTTTATATCGATACATCTACATGAAACCTGGATATTTTCTTCCTGTAACTATCGGAATGATTGCAGGTTGTTCAGAGTATCACCTTGGGACAGAAATCAAGAATCTGATTGATACGGTTCATTTCACAGAGTCGCATTTGAGTCGCTTGCTGCAGCTGGCGGATATCCACATTTGGTGCCGACAGTTCAGATCTCTGGACGGAAATTCCGAAAATGATGCTGAAGGAGATCCAGAATTGTGGTAACGCGTTATCTGCAAAAAAAAACAAAGAATATCCGATAGGATGCTAACATACAAATTAACTCTCATCCAAAAAGCTGACGCTTTTTGTCCAGGTTATCCGGGGCATTATACAGGAGAAATGGAATGAACACCGATTACGAAAAGGGTTACAAGCAGTTTGCGGAGATGGTCGGGGAGGAAAATATTAAGTCACTGGTTTCGCGTTTTCGGTCTGTTTGCCCAGATTTTGAGAAGGAAGTCGTCACCGTTTTAGGCGGTAGGATATGGACCCGCGGTGGCCTCGATCTTAAGACCAGATCACTTTGCAGTATTTGCGTTTTGGCTGCATTAGGCCGAAACAATGCTTTGAAACTGAATTTTAAGATGGCTTTACGCAATGGTGCTAAAGTAGAAGAAATATTTGAAGCGATTTTTCAAGTCGCAGCTTACGCGGGTTTCGCGGCAGCGTGGGATGCACTGGAAAAGTTGGCTGAAGTATTGAACGAAGACTCTGCACAACAAGACGGATGCACCTGAAAGGAAAAACTTGCGGGATTTATCGTAAAGGCTTGTTCGAACTCAATGGCTTTACCTCCTGCAGGTGATCCGCGGGCATCATATAACTCAAATAGGAGTTAAAGAAATGAAACAGTTATTAAACTTGACACTCAATCAGATCTTACTTTAGTTTATCAGCGCGATAATTCTACATTCACTGTTAACTTCATACTGGAAGCTTATTTTCAATACGACTTACAGGAGGTTTGGGGATGCAATACCGTAGGATGGGTAGGACAGGGCTCAAGGTGTCTTCGTTTTGTTTAGGAACCATGACTTTTGGCCGGCAGGTGGAAGAAAAGGAATCTATTCAAATCATTCATGCCGCAATCGATGCGGGAGTGAACTTCATCGATACGGCGGACATGTATGTAAATGGGATCACTGAAGAAATCGTTGCAAAGGCGATTAAGGGGAAACGGGATTCACTTGTGATTGCATCGAAAGGGGGACATATCCGGAAATTGGACGAAAAGTATGGTGAATCGTTAGATTGCGGTCCAATTGATTTGGCACGTCCGAAGGCTTTTCATGCCTGGCCATCGGGTGGAGGTGTCGGTCACAACGATATGGGGCTTTCCCGAAAACACATCATGCAGGCGGTTGAGGGAAGTCTGCAGCGTCTGAAAACCGATTATCTCGACCTTTATTATGCGCATATGCCGGATTACGCGACACCTCTTGATGAAACGCTTCGCGCCATGGACGACCTGGTATGTCAGGGAAAAGTACGCTATTTAGGCTGCTCCAACTTTCGTGCTTTTCAGCTCTGCAAGGCGTTGTGGATCAGTGATAAGCTCAACCTGGCGCGATGGGATTGTATTCAGCCCCCCTACAATCTGCTTGCCAGAGATGTCGAATACGAGCTCCTGCCGTTGTGCGACGAGGAGGGTGTGGGGGTATGCGTGTTCAGCCCCATGGCAGCCGGTTTTCTCTCCGGTAAATATAAAAAAGACGCCAAACCCATAGAAGGAGCTCGATTCAGCTTGGCTCATCTTGGTTATCGTTACAACCAGCCCTACTGGGACGATGCCAGCTTTGCGGCTGTTGAAAAGTTGACACAAACTGCCGAAAATCATGGTAAACGGTTGTCTGAATTTGCCCTTGCATGGGTATTGAGCAATAAAACCATCACCTCCATCGTTTGCGGTGCAACCACTATTGAACAGCTGGAATTGAATATGGGGGCTGTTGACATTACCTTGTCTAAAGAAGTGCTTGATGCCTGCGATGCGGTTTGGCATGAGCTCAGGCCGCCACGGTTATTTTATGGCAGGTAGAGGCAAAATGGCCTCATGTAAACGTGCAACAAGCCAATAAGATACAAAAGGAACCTGACAAGAAACGTGGGATATTTATCTAAAGTGTAAAAATCGAAATTTTATTTTATGACAAAATCACCCCATGTTCGAGGCTTTTGAATCCATTATTGATGGTTTCGCAAAAAGTCGAAAAAGACATTTTTATGTCATTCCGGCGAAAGCCGGAATCCAGTAAATTCAATGACTTCTGGATACCGAATCAAGTCCGGCATGACGGTTTTAGGACTTTTTACGAGTTTATCACTATTTATATCATTATAATTGTGACCCTCACTCCACTCATATAAAAGCCGAACTGCTAGCTCAGTAGAGATCGGGGGCGGTTGGTGCTTTGGTGCGGTGATGTTCCTGTAATGAAGCCATTCGCTTTTTAAACTGACACGTCTTCCGGAACATCGAGGGGGAAAGAACTGTCTTTTTCTGTAAAACAGATTTCACAAAGCCTGTAAAAGGATAGGCTTTCTTGTAAAGGTTTCTAAACTCTTCATAAAACTCTTCTGAAGGGAGTCTTGTAGGAATCACAGCGTGATAGAAATCGATGAGATCCAACCGGTCTGTCGTCAGTGTGGGTTTAACCTCTTCATAGAGTTGGGTTCCAGGAAAGGGGCTTAAAATAGTAAAAATAGGATGAGTCAGCTGATTTTCCGCTACATAATCGGACAAACGCTTAAAATCCTCTCGGTCAAAGTTCGGATTGACAATGAAATAGGCTACGATTTCAACACCCAACCGGTGACAGATTTCTATTGCCTTTTGGTTTGTCTCTGTAGAAATCTTCTTATTGATTGAGTCTAACACCTCCTGATTGGTAGCTTCCAGACCGATTAAAAGTAGTTTCATACCGATCTCAGCCCATTTTTCAACTAATTGCGGGTGTTTCACAATCGTATCCGCCCGACCGTAAAGCTCATAGGTCTTTTTGATGCCTCTTTCCCGGATGATATCAGCAAGACGGTCGGCATTCTTTACGTGATCAATCGTGTTATCGTCCACAAAACAGACGAAGGGATCGGTGATGGTATCAAGCTCCTCAGCGATGAGCTCCGCCTGCCGATATCGGTATTTCCCGTGATTGATCTTCCAAAGCCCACAGAAGGTACACTTATGGGGACAGCCTCGCGATGAGATAATAGAATCCGTGGGGCGCCAGCTGGCGCGATAATATAGCTTTTTGTCACGATATCTCTTCGATAGGTGCCGAGCTGGAATGGGTAACATATTTAGATCCAATAAAGGGCGGGGCGGATTGATCTGAAGGATGCCCGATCCATTGTGCCACGCAATCCCTCTAACTGTTGCCGGACTTTTCCGACTGGAACAAACCTGGACCAGATCCTTCAGAGTGGCTTCTCCTTCCCCAATAACGACAAAATCTATGTAATTTTCCGAACAGGACTCCGGAGAAAGAGAAGGGTGGTGTCCCCCAATAACGGTAAATGTACCCGGATGCTGTTGCTTGGCTTTCCACAATACTTCTTTGGCCAAATGACTGTTGGCCGCTACACAGGAACAGCCCACCATATCCGGTTCGAAGTCATCCAGCTCTTCCGATAGACTTGGATCGATACGCATGTCGAAGATCCGCACATCGTGATCCTTCACAAGACCGCCCGCCAGTCTTTCCAGATGATAGGCAGGGGGTAATCCAAATGTTCCGGTGGGCACATCAAAGGGACTAATCGGGGGCTCTACCAACAAAACGCGCATTCGTTGTCTCCTTTCTGCGCGAGTGGAACGTCATACGTAAAATTTGATTTTAAGTTTATTACGTTTCGCAATCCAACCACTATTTGTCGGAAAACTCACTTGACCACTCACTGTAATGAATGCAATATAAGTGCCAAGAGTTAATTTACTTTTTCTTCTTGTTACGCTTTGGAAAAATTGTATAGTATGATGTAATCGGCTGTTAGCCAGAAACAAAAAGGCACGAAAGGTGAACTGAAAACATGAGCGTACAAGAGATTCACGCAGCCATTCGAATCCTAAAAAAGGAAGTTCAGAAGTGGCGTATGCCGGTAGTCGGGCACTACACGAAAACCCCTTTTACAGTTCTTATATCTTGTTTATTGTCGCTGCGCACACAGGATAAAACGACCCATGCAGCCAGCGAGAGATTGTTTCGATTGGCGAAGACCCCTCAGGCGATGGACAATGTGCCCGCGTCCACCATTGAGAAGGCTATTTATCCGGTGGGTTTTTATAAGACAAAGGCGCTGAATATCAAAAAGATTTGTGGAATCCTTTTGTCTCAAAACAACGGACGGGTGCCGGATGAAATGGATGAGTTGCTGAAACTGCCCGGCGTTGGGCGAAAGACAGCAAACTTGGTTCTCACGCTGGGCTACCGTAAATCGGGTATATGCGTAGACACCCACGTGCATCGTATCACAAACCGTTGGGGGTATGTTGAAACCAAAACACCGGAGCAGACGGAGATGGCGCTTCGTCAGAAGCTTCCGCACCAGTACTGGATGATCATTAACGATCTGTTGGTCACTTACGGCCAAAATCTCTGCAAGCCGATCTCGCCGTTTTGTAGCCAATGTAAAATCCATCCATACTGCGATCGTGTGGGAGTGAAGGTTTCCAGGTAAAAGCCGGGAAATTAAATCAGATAATTAAATCAGATAATTAACGTTGAAAAGGAGGTGTGTATGTTCGAAAAACGCAGTGATATTGGATACATTTCACCCGTCGAGGGAATCGAACGAAAGACATTAGTTTATGGGGAAAAAACGCTGATGTGCGAGTTCGTGTTAAAAAAAGGCACCGCAATGGCTGAGCACTCTCATCCTCACGAGCAGGCGGGATACCTCGTGAAGGGCCAGCTTCGGTTCTCAGTTGACAAAGAAGCATTTGACGCACAACCCGGCGATAGTTGGTGTTTTCTAGGTGGTGTTGAACACAGTGTTAAAGTCTTGGAAGATTCCGTCGTCATTGAAATTTTTTCCCCCGTAAGGGAAGAATTTTTACCAGAGCAGAAAACGAAATAGTTCAACTGCATCCCAAAAAGGAAATTCTTAACCGATCAGCACAATTGAAAGGAGAAATTGCCATGAGTCGTCACAAAAAGAAATATGTTACAATTATCAGCATTGTATTTCTTGGCCTTGTCTTAAGTTTAGGGTCCTCCCTAGCTGCGGACAAGACCTACACCCTCCGTTTCACCACGGTGGCATCGCCAACCCAGCCAATGTATAAGGGTATGGAAAAATTCGCCGAAGTGGCAGATAAACTGAGCGGTGGAAAAATTCAGGTCAAACTCTTCCATTCCGGACAACTTGCAAACCAGAAGACAAGCATCCTCGGTGTCATGAAGGGGACCCTTGAAATGTCAATCGATGCAAGTCCGTCCTGGTTTGCAGATTTAGCAAGCTATCCTGAAATAGGTGTCCTGGAAGTTGCCTACCTTTACCGAGACATCGATCACATGTATCGGGTTCAGTTAGGGCCCATTGGGCAGGAGTACTACGAAACATTGGCCAAGAAATCCGGCCTGCGCGTGTTGGATGTGTGGTATCTTGGCACCCGGCAACTCAACTTTACGGAAAAAGTCGGGGTTGTGAAAAAACCGGAGGAATTGAAAGGGATAAAGCTGCGGATGCCCAATGTGGAAGCATGGCTCGATGTGGGAAGGGCTTTGGGAGCGAATCCCACACCGCTCGGATTTGGGGAGGTCTACATGGCCTTAAAGACAGGAACCATCGATGGACAAGACAACCCGCTTCCCACCGACTACGCATCGAAGTTCTATGAAGTCACCAAGTACATCGTGCTGACCGACCATATGATCGGTTTTGTGAATCCATTTATCAATGAAAAACTCTGGCAGGAAATGCCTGAGAATTATCGGGTCTATATCAAGAAAGCCCTGGAGGTCGCCCGGAATTATTCCAATTATCTGGTTCTGGATCAAGAAGCATCTCTATTGGGAAGATTTCAAAAAGAGTTCGGTATGGAGGTGGTCATTCCGAAGAAAGCAGCATTCATGGAACATGCCAAAAAATTCTACAGCCAGGAAAAATTCGACAAACGCTGGGGGAAAGGAATGTATTCCAAGATCCAGAATGTAAAATAAGGATAAAGGGATTTACGGTGCCTTGGAAAATAATCCGCACTTTTTTTCAAGGCACCCCGCTTCCCTGCGTATCAGGAAAGTGACTGATGAGACGAATCGGCAATAAGATACTCGACTTCATAGAGATCCATCTGGCCACCTGGATTTTTATTCTCCTTCTGGTTTCAATTTCCATCGAGGTGTTTTCGCGCTATGTCCTCAACAAACCCACACCGAAATTATTTGAAATAACCATTTACTCATTTGTTTGGACGATTTATCTGGGAGCGGCTTTAGCCAAGCGGTATAATCAACACATCCGATTTGATATCTTCTACCGAAAATTTTCCCCCAAAGGAAGACTGCTGGTGGATATCGTTTTCGATACACTCACGACAATCGTAATGCTCATCTTGCTGTATCCCAGTGTGAGCTATACCCTCTGGAATTACCGCATCAAATCGTCGACCTTGAGAGTTCCGTGGACCTACCTGCTTATGTGCTTCCCCATTTTCGTGGTTCTCATTCTGATTCATAATTTCAGAGACATTTACACCAACATACGTATCTTTCTGGGCAAAACAACGGCTCGTAGAGAGGTGCTACCGTGGCGATAGCGGTGTGGCTGACGGTATTCCTGTTGATTTTCGCTCTCGGATATCCGGTGGCATTCGGCATGTTTGTCAGTTCTGTTCTCTATCTCATGATTGCCGGTATTGACCTATCAACCGTCATGGACACGATGGTAATTGCTTATGAAAATCAGTTTATTTTACTGGCTGTGCCGTTATTCATTTTTGCTGCCAAAATCATGAACGCCGGAAAATTAACGGATCGTCTTTTTGATTTTGCCAAAATACTCGTGGGACCCCTGCGGGGCGGTTTAGGTCATGTCAACATCGTATCGAGTATCATCTTTGCGGGCATGTCAGGGTCTGAAATCGCCGATGTAGCCGGCTTGGGGACCGTTGAAATCAAAGCCATGAAAGATGCCGGTTATGACGGCCCGTTTGCCTGTGCCGTTACGTGCGCTTCGGCTACCATCGGGCCGATCATTCCACCCAGCATTCCCATGGTGATCTACTCCATGCTGTCAGGGGCATCGGTGGGGTATCTTTTTTTAGGCGGTGTTATCCCCGGTTTCATCCTGGCAGCCGTTCTTATGATACTGGTGTTTATCCTCTCCACTATCCGGGGCTATCCCACCGAAAAATGGCCGCCTTTTTCGGAATTCATTCGGATCGTTTTTCGTTCCATTCTTATTTTAATGGCACCGGTCATTCTCCTGGGGGGAATTTACGGTGGAATTTTTACACCCACCGAAGCCGCCGGTGTCATCGGGGTTTATGTCTTAATTCTTTCGGTGTTGGTTTATCGAACCCTGGGCCTCAAAGCCCTTTACAAGGTATTCATCGAGACGGTTGTCAGCAGCGGGTTTGTGAGCTTCATCGTCGCCTGTGCATTTATTTTCGGTTACATCGTTGCAAGAGAAGAAATTCCGAAGATCATCACAATGACGTTTATAAATTTAGGGCTTATGAAAAGCCAGATGACCGTGCTCATCTCTCTAAATGTTCTATTCCTGATTCTGGGCTGCTTTATCGATGTTTCCGCCATTTTGCTTATCATTGTGCCGCTTGTACTACCGTTGGTAAAAGAAGCCGGAATTGATCTGGTCCATTTTGGTGTGGTGACTGTTTTCAATTTGATGATTGCCCTGGATACGCCGCCTTTCGGCCCAACAGCATTTATAGCCAGCGGTATCAGCGGAACGCCGCTCGACAAAGTAATGAAGGAAATGCTTATTTTTATTGCGTTTGAACTGCTGGCTTTGGCGATCATTACGTATTTTCCCGACACCGTGCTCTGGATTCCCCGTTTGTCAGGATATCAGGGTTAAGTGGGTCTGAGAAAGGATCGAATCGTCATGATAAAATCGTTATCACCAAAAATCTCTCCCATCGAAAATGAGATCCGACCGAGCGTAAGGCGTGGACTCAGCATCCCCAGTATTACGGTGCTCGATCCGGAAGGAAACATCATCGAGGAGGAGCAAAGAAAATTGTTTCGTCACAATGCCCAGGAGGGAAAGGGGGCGGATATCATTTTCGCCGTGGGAACCACCGGGGAGTTTAATCGGATAATCAATTCTGAACGCCAGCGGTTGATCGCTATTCTTGCCGATGAAATCCAGAAAATAAACCAGCTCATTGGGAAAGAGAATCGAAAACATATTGAGGGATGGGCTGGTGTGACCGCCGAGACAAAATTGCTGACGCTTGAAAATATCGAGTGTGCCCTGGATCACGGAGCAGATGCCGTTGTAATTGCTCCGTTGTCCATCGGAGATTTAGATAATGTCGTTTCGTTCTTTCACCGTGAAATTAGCGACCTTTTTGAGAGAAGCGGTCACTATCTGCCGGTATTTCTCTATGATAACAGAGATATCGTTGTAGATCCGAAAAGACAACATATACGTACATTTGATGTGAAGCGCCTCAGCCGGTTGCCGTTTGTGTTTGGCATTAAGGTGTCCGCATCTCATCGGGTATTGGGTAATTATATGAGAGGCGCATCCCATTATAACGATCAGGGAGAATTCGGCATCTACATTGGAAACGCCATGCTTATTTTTAACGTCTTCCGTCTCGAACGCTCTCTATGGGGGAGTGTAAAGGAATATTGGAATCGGTTTCTGTTGCATGATACCCTACCGGTAGGTGTCGTGTCCGGTCCGGGAAATGTGCTACCGCGGGAGTGGCGGCGGGCCTGGCATGCGGCTTATACCGGAGACGATGATCTGATGTCAATTTATCGAAAGATCTTTAAACAGTTTGAGGTTGCCTGTCGATTTTCAGACCAATTTCAAGATAAGGGAAAAATGGTCGATAAAGCAATGGCTTGCTTCAAGCACGCATTGGTGCTCGATGGTGTCATCACCTCGGATCATATGGCTCACGGGACGCCAGCATTGACGGATGAAGAGCGTAAAAAGTTTGCGGAATTGTATTTCAAACTCAAAAGCGACATCATGCAAACCTGTCCACAAAACTGGATTTCAAAAAGTAGGACCTAAGGGCTTTGCCCCAAGTGGAAAATTGGAATGATGGGTAAGAAGGAATTCGATCCATTTTAAAAATGATTTCTACTGCGCCTATCACTCATTATTCCAATTCAGCCGTCGTAGCTAAAGCTACTATGGCGAAGTCGGCTATTCCACCATTCCATTATTCCATGCTGCACCGCAAGAAACGGATGAAGTGAAAAATATAATACCAATTGCTTGTAGAATTTCTGAGACGTTACATTAGCCTATCGAGTAATTTATTTCAGGAAAATATTATCGACGAAAGATTATATCTGTGTTTTTCTGTGTGATTCTGTGGCAAATAATTCGTGTTCATCTGAGGCCATTTATTTCAATAGGCTAAAATGATACTGAAAACGCAATTCTAATGAGATTTTACCTCACCTTTTGTCATCTGTTCTTCAATTATACATTCCTGACTCCGGTGTGCCTTTATGAACAATATACCCGCAATGAATATCGGGATAGCAATAAGAAGCCCGAAAAAGGGGATAATGGTCAACCCGATCACCACAAATCCGAGTCCGATCAACAATAATATCAATCCAATACTAAAATTGGAAATCCTTTCAAACCGGCAGTTAAGACTAATCATGATACGACCCCCTTCCATACCTTATTTAACTTAAATTAGACAGGGTACCTCTGATATGTGATCAGCGGCGAGTTGCTTGGGGTTTTTCGACCCGGAAGGTTGAACCCTGAACCGCGCAACCAACATCACCATAAGGATAAGATTAGGAAACCTAAAGTCAATGAGTTAAGAATTGATGGTTTCGCAAAAAGTCAAAAAACACGTTTTTATGTCATTCCGGCGAAAGCCGGAATCGAGTAAATTCAACAACTTCTGGATACCGGTCGAAGATCCCGTTCTTAGCGGGGATCAAGTCCGGCATGACGGTTTTAGGACTTTTTACGAGTTTATCAAGAATTGATTGTTAAATTTCTTCGTGGCGGGGTGTGGGTTGAATCCAGCGATTTTGCCGGCCGTCATAAAACCATTTGTCCGGAAACCCCCGGCGCTTCACAAAGGTAGGACTTTCTGCCCAGGTAAGAAGCTGTTGATAGGCTTCGTGAATTTTCCGAAAGGCAGCCGCATCTCCGCCTTGATCCGGATGGTATTTTTTTGCCTGTCGCCGATAAGCCTGCTTGATAATTTGAAGCAAATCAGGGTCATCCAGTTGCGTTCGATTCAATTGCAGATGTATAATAGAATTTCCAATAAGGGCCGGTTTTTTAATTTCAAACGGTTTCACAGTGTCCAGTCGTGTATGGTTTCTGCTGGCCTTTTCAAGCAGGTGACGAGAAGCCAAATATCGTCTTCGGGTTCGGCGTTCTTCTTCCCACCACGCATTCCCCAATTCATTCGCCATCCTGCTAAAGTCTTCCACAGGTCTTCCGTTTTGAGATCGCGGATACATGAAGCTGAAGATCTGAAGCGTATCAAAAGGCAGAATATCCATAATGATTAAAAAATCATTGAAATAAAAGGTTGCAAATCTTGTATTGAGCGCTTTCAGCAAGCCTGCGCGGACATTTAGTTGATACCGAAGACGCTGACGGCACTCTGTGGAACAATACCGGCGCTTGCCCATGTTTTCTGAAGTACCACAGGACAAGCACCGGTTTTTGTTGGTTTCCTCCGAGTCGCGGAGGGGTAATGGAGTCGGTGTTTGAACCATTGAGCAACCTTTTGTTTCGAAGAATACACGTCAAACAAATCATATTTACGGCTCAAATAGCAAGGAAAAATTATCAACGACCTGATGTCGCCCTTTTCTCTTGGAGAATACCGACAATTTCAGTACCTGGTTATCCAATCCCAAATAAAAACCGGATATGGATGTGGATTTCGGTTTAGCACCTTTTCCCGGGTCATACGCGCTGACCATCTTTTTAAAAAATCGGGCAACCGTTTCCGGTTTTCCATAGTATCCGACACCAACAACTTTTAACGTATCCATCATACCTCCTCTGCACAACATTGATTATTGAAGTATTCGCTTGCCTCTTCCACAGAATCAAAAAGGATCCAGTTTCGCCAAACGGTCGAATCGCCTCGTTTACGGGTGAGTACAATCTCTGTATTTCCATGGTATTCGTAGGTATCGTAACAGTTTGTGAAGGATGCATCGTGTATCATTGTACGTAACCTCCTTTCAGTAATGATTGGTAACATCCGCCCGGTTGGGGTCCTATACCGATTTTCAGATATATACATACACTAGGCGTGTGACAGATCCGGTCACACTCAAAAACTTTTTTTTATTTTTTTAAGTTTTGTAGATCTGACCGACATAGTGTAAAGATAGGCTTAGTCGTATAGTCTCTAATTTTTATTAAACGAGGCTATCTGCAAAGCCCAAGTACGAAGGGTTTCACTTTTCTCCCCCGGCGGGAGGGATTGAGAGAGGGGGGTAAAATAGATAGCATTCCTTCAACTTGGTCTTTCTGGATAACCGTATTATTAAATATACAAATAGGCAGCAACCATATGGCACGTGGAGACCAACTGGGTAGGCAGTGGAAAATAATTCAAACATTACTCTCGTCTCAGAGCGGTAAATCTGCAGCAGAACTGGCCGAAGAACTGGGTTGTCATTCCCGGACCGTATATCGGGACCTGGAAGCGCTCCAGATCGCCGGTTTTCCACTCTATTCCGAACGAGTCAATCAGAACAACCGGTGGTCGCTGCTGAGCAGCGCCAAACGGCAAATTCCGATTCCACTCGACATCACAGAACTTATGGCCCTCTATTTCAGCCGTAACATGATGAAATTTTTAAAAAACACCGTCTTTTACGATTCATTGGAAACACTTTTTCAAAAGATTAAAACAACGCTGCCACCGGAATACCTTAAATATCTGATTCGCATTGAAGAGGGCCTGGAGGTCGGTCCCCAGCCCTACAAGCCCTATGGGCAATTTCGCCGGATTATCGATGAGGTCAATGAGTCGGTGGTACAACGACGGTTCGTTGAGTTGATTTATTATTCCATGAGCCGGAAAGAAGCATTGCACCGCAAGGTGGCACCCTATAAAATCTGGTTTTTCGACGGCACTTTTTACATGATCGGGTATTGTCAGCTTCGAAAAGACGTAAGGATATTTGCTTTAGATCGCATCCAGAAATTGGAAACCACCGAGGAATCATTTGAAATACCGGAAAACATCAATTTAGATGCGTTCATGAAAGCAAGTTTTGGTGTATTTCACGGAAAACCCGTACCCGTTAAAATATGGTTTAGTGCGGATATCGCCGGCTATATCTCAGAAAAGATTTGGCACGAGACCCAGAACATTGAACCCCAGGAGGACGGTTCAATCCTGTTTACCGCAGAAGTGGCCGGCACCGATGAAATAAAATTTTGGATTTTAAATTGGGGATCACAAGCCGTTGTTATCGAACCGGAATCCCTCAGCGAAGAAATCCGTTCCGAAGCAGCCGCCATGCTGCAAAGGTATGGAATGAACACGGCTGCCCGCTGATCAGAGGCTGCTCAAAAAACCGCAAAAAAAAAAGGGCCCAATACCACAAAAGTCGTTTTTCGAAACCGATCGGACAAATCACGAATATCAACTGGAACATGGTAGAAAACTTGCACAACAAAGATGAGATAAACGCCGTTTCAGGCAAACCGGGTGCTAAATTTTTTCGGTCCTATGCCAAAGACCGATTTTATTCCCCTCCCTCAATCCCTCCCGCACGGGGAGGGAAGTTTTGGCTCCTCCCCCTTTGACGGGGGAGGCTGGGTGGGGGTGAATAAGATGGGAAGTTTCTACACCTTTCTTTGGGTTATAGTTCCGATTTTTTTACAGCAGGGACAGAACGGCGGACAAAAACCTGGGTAAAAATCGGTCACCACACCTTCCACGGTCAGCACTAGAACTTCGGGTTTACTAAGTAGCGAACAGGTAAGTTTATTTATAATTTCTGAGGGTTATTTAGACGAGACCGGATAGTCTGCTACGTGCGACATCCCATCGGTTCTTGATCCAATGTGCCGCAGGATACTGTCTCAGTTTTTGCTTCACGCGACGCTTGAGCCGGGGAAACATCAGACTGGTGAAATAGAATTGAAGTTCCCGAGACATCGACTTCTCAACCCACGCCGTGCCGGTGCAGTACGTGCACATCTTGGGAGTCTTCCCGCTGAGAAACTGTTCCCTGAGTCTGCTGAATCCAGGGCCTCGCCATATTCTATCAAAAGGCATTTCCCGTAGATTGCCCATGGATACGGGCGATGCGCAGCACGGCAGTACGTCACCGGTTGCCGCGATAACGGCTCTGTTCCAGAGATCGTGGCATTGCTTTCGATGGTGGTGGGTATCTTCGAGGGTATTGCGTTCATTCCGATCCTCTTCGAATTGGTCTTCAGGCAGGAGCACGACCTTAACTCCGAGTTGTTTTCCAATGTGTTGCCCTTCCTCGAAGATTCGGCGTCCTAGCGGTTTGTCTCGGGCGGCAATTGATTCATTCTCCAACCCCGGATATTCACCCATGGCT
>JAHEHB010000417.1 GCA_024644775.1 Deltaproteobacteria bacterium | reverse complement strand
ACTACAAAAAATCATCGGATATTTATTCATAATAGAGGAGAAAAAAATCATGGATATTTTTGATTGGAAAAAAATAATAAATGACCTTAATAAAAAAATAGAAAATATCTCGACTCAAAAAGCGCTTATTTACGCCGGTATCGCTTGTCTCATCGTTTGGTTTGGTGTATCGGCCGTAAAGACACTTTCCGGCAACATTATCGTACCCGAAGCTCAAACCGTTGCGAGCTCGGATGCCGGTAAAGGTGACACGACTCGAACTGATGCCGAAACCTTAAGCCTCAGGGACGTTGCAATAAAAAACAGAATCCCGATGGATCAATTAATGGATGCGCTTCAAAAGAAAGGTTTCAAGATAAAAGGTGCGGACGATACCATAGAACAGATCGCCATAGATAACCGCACATCTTCCCATCGGCTTCTCAGCGTCATAGACACATACAATAACAATCCCACGGCTTACGAAAGCCGGAATGCCGGTCGGTTTGCGGGAAAAACGCTCGAAGAAATCTGTGACGAAATAAACCTGTCGCTAAGCGATGTGCTCACTCGATTGGAAAGCAAAGGCATCAAAGTAGATTCGAAGGATAAATTGAAACAGATTGCAACCAACTCGGACTTAAGCGCCTCTGAACTCCTTTCAATAATTGAAGACAGAACTCAGTAACCATCATTGGTTTGCAGTCAAACATTTAATGTCACATAAATGGTGATTCCTGCTCTATTGACTAAAAACAATATCGTCTCTCCTTTAGCCCGTCGATTTTAACGCGAAAGTCCCTTTTTTCGCCCTGCCGAATTACTTCCACCGCAACCACTTTGCCGACAGGAGTCGATGAAACAATATAAGGCTTTTGTTCGATGCGATCCGAATTAGAGCCAGGTCTGTGTCAGGGTCTCTGCCCACAATAGTTGCAGCATATTCTTTTCCACCAAGAAGGAGAACCTTTATTTCGTCGGTTTGATCGATTAAATGGTTATTCTGGATACCCCAATTACCAGAAATTTGAGTTCCACCATTATTAATAACAGGAACTAGTAGTTCATAAAAGAAAGATGTTGCATTAATATTGTCACGTTTTATCCCCCTAACCAAATGCTTCTAACTATAAAAAATCAATACGAAATTGCAACAATATTCAACACGTTTGCAATTTACTGAGGGAAAAATTATATATTGGTTTTTGTGGCATATCTTTTGCCGTAATGATATTATTGGATCACATTGCTTTCGTTCATATGGGCAAGATAGATGACCCAGATGTTTTGGTAATTATTGCAGATTTTTTAATAAGACTCGCTGAAGCTACATGGAGTGTGGTATCTGCGGTCTATGATGGGAAGCTGGTGGTCATTTTGAGAAATGCTACGTTTCGAGCGGATGCGGGCGTTACGGCGCAAAAACTATTTGGTCGATGGGGTGCTTCAGCCGGAGGTCACAAGGGCGCTGCCAGGGCCGAGATACCTTTGGCCAATATTCGTTCCGAAATAAAAGATCCCTTGGAGATTTCTGATTTTGTTAGGAACCATCTCAAGGGAATAAAAAGATAATTGACGTTTCTATGCTCCATAAACATTACCGATACAGCATTTACATCCTGAGTACACCAAACGACTGACAATTGTAAATGCGAGCACATTGATGAGATTCACTTTGTAGACATTTGAGGTTGTCACGATAGACAAAAATCTGACTGAAGCGATTAAACACCACATTCAGCAGGGGGATCGCCCGGCACTCGCCACGGAACCAATCGTAACAACCTCAAACAGGATTCTTTCGGTTCGTGGTTTTGAGGCTTGTGATTTGAGAAATTGTGTGTTTAACTTAAAAAAATAGCATCGGCTTTGACACATTTAGAGTACTTTTCTTGACAGATAAAAACGATGATTACGGCGTGGGTAGTTTTCAAGCGGGTAACAATAGTACCGAGTATGCGACCCCTCCGATGATGGAAAACTTCAAAGATTAAACTCAAATTTGTGTCCGTCCAAAAACGAGGGATTTTGGTCGAGATCAAGGCGTGCGATCCGCCGTAGGCGGATTAACTGCAGGCATATAGTTGATATTTCGAGGATAAAATTTTGAGCATAACGAAGATATCGAGCAAAATAACCGTTTGTGGATGGGCACTAATTATAACTGGCTGAGTGGAAGCGACCAACTCATTGTACCGAAACCGGAATTCTTGTAGGTCTATCCACTTCACTATAAAATATAAAAGAATCTAAGAGAACGAATTTCGATGAATGAAAGGAGGAAATCCATGAAGCTCAAAAACAAGCGTTGGTTCTTCTATGTAACTTTTATTCTGGGCACGGCGGTTTTTATCGGACTTATTGGCTGTGCCAAACCGGAACTTGAACGTGTCGAGGTGACACCGGAGAAAGAAACCCTGATAATCGGGGGCCGTCTAACTTTCAAGGTCGTCGCACGCTCGACAAAGGGTGAAGAGATGCCCGAGGTCCCCATAAAGTGGCGTGTCGACGGTGAAGCAGGATCAATAGACGAGTCCGGTGTATTCACGGCCGAGAAACCGGGCGAAGCAACAGTAATTGCCGACACAGATGGCATTACCGGACAAGCCGTCGTCACAGTGAAACCGGCCCAAATTACGAAGCTGGAGGTGCTGTCCGAAACCGTCGAAACATTTCCTGAAGCCACCATAAAACTCACGGTCAAAGGATTTACATCTGAGGAAAAACCTTCCCCTTATGGTGAGGTGGCCGTATCTTCCCCCACAACGGACGTAAAGCTCAGCGCTGAAAAGATCATACTCAACGAGTCCGGACAAGCTGAACTTGAGCTGGCCGTTCCATCCAAACCCGGTGAAACCATTGTCATGGTTTCTTCAGACGGCGCCGAAGGGCAGATTCGTATTCAGGTAAAACCACGACCGGTAGCGAAAATCGAAATAGAACCTGAAACGGTTTCGGCTGCGGTCGAATCAAATGTAAAACTCCAGGTCAAAGGGCTTACAGAAAACGATTTGCCGGCGGGATACAACGATCTGTCCATATCCACACCCACTGAAGGAACCACACTTGATACCGAAAAGCTGACCCTAAACGATAACGGCGAAGCGGAAATCAATGTGACCGTTCCGTCTCGTCCTGGTGAGGTGTCCGTAGTTATCGCCTCAAATGGGATAAAGGAAGCGGTTAAAATTACCGTCACACCCCGTCCTGTTGAAAAAATCGAGGTACAACCCGAACTGACTCGGACCCTCGCAGGATCCGCAGTACCGGTGAATGTAAAGGGAATCGCTGCCGACGAAAAGCCGGCGGGTTACAATCGTGTAAGCGTATCGTCCTTGACGGAAGGAACAAAGATTGCCACCGAGCCATTCACCCTAGACGAAAACGGCGAAGCCGATTTCACCGTTACGCTTTCACCTCAACCAGGGGAAAACACCATTGTTCTTAGTATCGGTGATATAACGGAAGAGCTGCGCATCGAGGGCACTAAAACTGTACGTCTTGAGATTACCCCCAAAGACGCGGAATACGAAATCGGCCAACAGGTTATTTTCAAAGCCACCGCTTACGACGAGTTTGACAACAAGCGTTCTGTGGATGCCGCGTGGTCCTTGTCCGGAGAAAACGCGACTCTGGAAGAAGACGGCAACGTCGTCATGAAGGAACCCGGTTCCGGGATTCTGTTTGCCGATTACGATGATATCAACCAGGGGCATCCCTTTACCATCGTTCCGGGGAAGGTTGCGAAACTCTCGATTGAACCTCAGGAGGCAGAGCCGAGAGCCGGAGATAGTGTCGCATTCAAGATCCAAGCCTTCAACGCCCAGGATTATCCCTTGGCTGCCCCTATCGAATGGTCGGTGGAGGGCAGTGTCGGAACAATCACTGAAGACGGAAACTTTCTGGCAAAATTGGTAGGAGACGGTAAGGTGATCGCTGCAAGCGGGGAGGTAACCGAAGCAGTGCCCGTCAGAGTGGAACATGGTTCACTGTCGAATATCGCAATCGAACTTGAAGAAACGACATTGAAAGCCGGCCGTGAGGTTGAGCTGAGCGCCGAGGGTATGGATGTTTACGGAAATCGATTTTCAATTACGCCGCAATGGTTTCTCAGCGCGTCTTTAGGAACGATAAACCAGGAAGAACCCATGTTTACACCGCTTCATACGGGAACTGGTGAATTGCTTGCAAAAGTCGGGAACATCTTAAGCGGGGTAAAAATCGAAGTCATCCCGGCAGAGCTTGAACGCATAGAAGTTCAACCTCAAAACATAGACATTATTGCCGGTCAAACAGTCCGGTTCCAAGTCAACGGATATGACAAATTCGGAAATAGCGTGGAAGTAGCGCCGCAATTTTCCATTCGCGATCCGCTCGGCGAGCTCGATTCTTCCGGTAATCTTAAAGTAGAAAAATCAGGTAATTCAGTGGTAACGGCGAAAGTGGAAGAAATCGTTGCCCAGAGTATGGTGGCTGTGTCACCAGCGGAAATGCAAATAGCCACCGTTACTCCCGAGGGGCCGTTCAACCTTGTGGCCGGACACTCACAAATATTGAGTGCATCGGGTTTTGACAAGTTTGGAAATCCCGTAGAATCAAAGGTTATTTGGGGCCTATTTCCTGATCTGGGGACCATCGATGAGCAGGGAATCCTGTATCCAAAAAAAGTAGGGAAAGGAAAAATCTCTGTAACCATCACTCAGTTGCGCACCGGGAAACAACTTGAAATCAGCAACGAGATATCCGTTGCCCCGGGCGAGACGGCCAGAATCGAAATAGAGCCCGAATCTACCCGGATTGCTGCCGGCGAGGAGATAATTTTTTCTGCCAACGCTTACGACCAGTTTGGAAATAGA
>JAHEHB010000082.1:7499-15630 GCA_024644775.1 Deltaproteobacteria bacterium | reverse complement strand
TTCGTCGGATCATCACCACCTTGTCTGGTACAATATGCAGCTGCATCCTGAGCCGTGTAGCAGAAGTTCACGATAATGGACATTTTGTCCGGGAACGATCATTTCCCACTATCGGCGCGGTATTCTTTGATCGTATCGGCAGCAGCCGGACCCGCAGTGGCGCTAAAATCCTCCCACATCTTCATACCGACCTTGACGAGGTCTTTTTTCAGAGCGGGCGAAGGTGAAGAAATTTTGATTCCGTTATCACCCAGCGTCTTGAGCTTGACCGCATCCTCGTCCTTGCTGCTCTGCCAGAAGACCGGCTGCATCTCGGCGGCCAGTTTTTCGATGATCTGTTGATTTTTCTTGGAAAGCTTGTTCCAGGCATCCAGGTTCACGGATGTCATATTCGATGCGGACTGCCAGTTGAAGCGATTCATAAAGCCTAAAAACTCCCAGAACTTTCCGTCCACACCCGACGAACTGGAGGTCGTCACACCCTCGATAACGCCCGAGGCCAGCGATGGGACCACCTCACCCCACGGCAACTGCAGCGGAGCCGCGCCCAGACGCGAAAAGAAATTATGCCCGTTTTTATCCACGACCCGAAGCTTAAATCCCTTCAGATCCGCCAGCGTCTTGATCTCATGCTTGGAGTACACGGCCTGTCCCGGCCACGGCACGATAAACAGGGCCTTTTGGTTGTATTGTTTCGATACCAAATCCTTGACTCCGGCCCAGAAGTACTTGTGCAGGACTCCCAGCTCTTCATAACCGGCGGCGAGATAGGGCAACGACTCGATGCCAAAGTACTTGTTCTCACCAACCTGCTGGTTGAGCAGTACATCGGCAATCGGAACGATGCCGTCTCGAACCGCGATTAAAGCCTCTGGCCCTTTGATTCCCAGTTCACCGCCTGGATGAACGACAATGTTAACCTCGCCGCTCGTGGCTTCCTTTACTTTTTTCGCAAAGATCTCCGCATTTTTCGTGTGAAAGTTTCCGGCCGGCCAGGCGATGGACAGATCCCATGTAGTAGCAGCCGAAGCCTGCCATGCCATCACGGCCACACAAACGATTGCCAGTGTAAAAGTCTTCAAACCACGCATCATGAAGCTCCTTTCTCTTTCAATTCATTGATAATTTGATTCGGAATTGTTTTTCAAGAATGGCTCTATGTGGAAGTATGGACTGTATGACAATAGGGTCAATTCCACAAATTGTAGAAGCCGCCTTGGAAATCACTACATGTTATTCTGAATATGGCAACAAGTGCACGCTGTCAAGAGGTATCTTGTGGGGGAATACGGACTTTGGGATAAATGGCCACAGAATCACACAGAAAAACACAGATATAATTATCCTTATTTGTTGCTTGTACATTTAGTTTGGGTTAGATTTTAGCAGACATACCACCAATCTACAGGAGGCGTATGATGATACAACAGTCGTTTACACAGGCATTTGACTTGTCGGATGAGCTCGTACTGATTACCGGCGGAGGAACCGGTTTGGGTTTCGGTATGGCACAGTGTTTGAAGCAAGCCGGGGCAAGAATTGTGCTAACCGGCAGAAGGGAATCGGTTCTTCAGGAGGCCGCCCAGAAACTGGGGGATTCAACCGGGTACCGGGTACACGATGTTACAGATTTGGATTCGTCAAAAACACTCATCAAGTCGATCGAATCGGAAATCGGCAAGGTCACAACAATCATCAATAATGCGGGAAACCATGTCAAAAAACAGGTTGAAGAGACCCGTTTTCAAGATTTCAGATGGGTTTTCGAAACCCATGTGATGGGCTCATTTGCCCTGAGCCAAGCGGTGATTCCCGGCATGAAAGCGGTAAAACGCGGTAATATTATTTTTATCGCGTCCATGGCGTCGCTGTTCGGTATTCCAAAGGTAGTGGCCTACTCCGCTGCTAAATCGGCTTTTCTGGGAATGGTGAGAACCATGGCAGCCGAACTTTCTCCGGACGGTATTCGGGTCAATGCGATTGCTCCGGGCTGGATTTATTCCGAAATGATGATTAAGACAGCCGCGACGGATCCGGAGCGCAAAAACAGAATTCTTGCAAGAACTCCCATGGGCAAGTTCGGGCAGCCGGAAGACATCGGTTGGGCGGCTGTCTATTTATGTTCCCCGGCAGCCAGTTTCGTAACCGGGACATGTCTGCCGGTTGACGGTGGCGTTTCCATCGGTTTTTAACATTCTGTTTCAATCTTTTTGGCACCCGATTTGCAGCTTTGCGTTTTGTTCAAAAATGATTATTGTTAGGAGGACGCAGCGGCGTAAAAAGGTTCTGGCAAAGCAACGATCTTCGTGAGTCAGTACCATGTGATTGTTAGGCTGTGATTGATAGACATTGACGATTTTAGGAAATATGAAACCTATGAACGAAAAAATTCCAAACCCCAAAGAGATTGAAAAAGAGATCAGCGAATTTTTATCCAAAAAATTCGGAGACAGTGTAAAAATCGTATCCCCCATCGTAATGCCACAAGAGGCCATATCGGAAAAGGTTAAGGAGCCGCTTTCAACGGATAAAAAGATTCATTTCGATCTAAAACCCGAAGAGCTCGTATCCTACCTCGATCAGTATATTATTAAACAAGAGCGCGCCAAGGCAATCTTGGCGACAAAAATCTGCACTCATTTCAACCGCATCAAACACGCTGAGGAATTTCCGGAAGCCATGGACGGCATGGTCGGAAGTATCAAGAATAATGTGCTGATGATCGGACCCACGGGCGTGGGTAAAACATACATGATCAAGCTGATTGCCAATAAAATCGGTGTGCCGTTTGTAAAAGGAGATGCAACGAAATTCAGCGAAACCGGATATGTGGGAGGGGATGTTGAAGATCTTGTGAGAGATCTCTTCAGAGAGGCAGAGAGTGATTTTGAACTGGCTCAATACGGTATTATTTACATCGATGAAATCGACAAAATCGCTTCCAGCCGAAACATCATTGGCGCCGATGTATCAAGAACCGGTGTGCAGCGGGCCCTGCTCAAACCAATGGAAGAAACAGAAGTCGATCTGAAAGTACCTCACGACCCGATTTCCATGCTTCAGGAAATCGAGCGCTTTCGAAAGACGGGTAAGCGGGATAAAAACACCGTCAATACAAAAAATATTCTGTTTATCATGAGTGGTGCGTTTTCCGATCTTTCTGAAATTATACAAAAACGGATACGTTCTCAGGGGATTGGTTTTGGCGCACAAATTTCGAAAACACGAGATCCGAGCGATATTTTGAAACATGTTAAATCAGAGGATTTGATGGAATACGGGTTTGAATCGGAATTCGTCGGTCGTTTGCCGGTTAGAGCGATTTTTGAAAGACTCACGGAAGATGACCTCTATGAAATCTTAAAAAATCCAAACAATCCCATTATCTTAGGTAAAAAGCTCGATTTTACAGCATATGGCATACGCTTGAAGTTCGAAGATGCGGCGCTTCGAATCCTGGCAGGTCACGCATATGATGAAAATACAGGAGCCCGGGGATTGGTCAGCGCTGTGGAAAAAGCGCTCCTTCCCTTTGAAAAAAAATTACCATCAACGAGTATAAAGAAATTTTCTGCCACCACATCCGTAGCGAAAAATCCTGAAGCATCACTGGATACCCTCATCTCATCTGCAGACGATAGCCAAACAAAAAAAGATTTCGAACGGCTACTGAATCAAGAAAAAGAACACATAAAACATTACGTAACTCAGAATCGAAGGCATCTTTCCGAAAAATACGGCCTTACCCTAACACCTGCCCGCGTGGAAGTGGTTTCCACTTTCTATTGTCAGAATGTGATGGATATTGGAAACGCCATTCAAAAAATAAAATCCTATTACGATGAAATTAAAAATCTTGAACTCTATTTCTTTAAAAATCACGACATCAACCTGGTGTTGGAAGAAGATGCCATCGACTTGATTATCGAACAGGTCGTGAGTTCTGCCATTACGCTAAATGATGTATTTGATAAGCTTTCAAAAAATTTTCAACATGGGTTAAAGCTCATTCTCGAAAAAACCGGTAAAAACCGATTTTTCATTTCAAGACTGGCGCTCGTGGACCCAGAGGCCTATTTGAATGATTTAATTAAAAGCGAATTAAAATGATCGGAATATCCAAATTATATTGCGGAACCGTTGAACCGTCGGATGCGCTTCGTTACGGAAGGCAATCATCTTCTTTGCCGTCTCATCTCCTTCAGTTTTCAGTGGACAAACGACCGGTAGTCGTCTGGAACGTTACCCGCCGTTGCAATCTACGCTGCGTGCATTGTTACGCCCATGCCAGGGATCAATTTTTCCAAAATGAGCTTTCTTTCGAACAGGGGACACAATTCATCGATGATCTGGCAGCGTTCGGCGTTCCGGTGTTGTTGTTTTCAGGCGGAGAACCGCTCGTACGCAAAGACCTCCCACAGTTAGCGAGTTATGCGATTAAGAAAGGGATGCGGGCCGTCGTATCCACAAACGGAACGTTGATCACGGAAGATATGGCCCAAACCTTGAAGGATATCGGTCTGTCATATGTCGGTATCAGTCTCGATGGTATGGAAGCAATCAATGATCGATTCAGGGGTGTGAAAGGCGCCTTTCGTTCAGCGCTCGACGGAATCGAAAACTGCCAGAAGGCCGGGATAAAAGTCGGCCTCCGGTTTACAATCAACCGATTTAATGTACATGAAATACCGAGTATATTCAATCTGCTTGAAAAAATGGATATCCCGCGGGTATGTTTCTATCATCTGGTGTATGCGGGTCGTGGATCGAAACTCGTAAAAGAGGACGTATCTCATGAGGAAACCCGGGCGGCTGTGGATCTTATTATGGACCTTACGAAAACACTGCACGAAAAAGGAAAACCAAAAGAAGTTTTAACGGTGGATAACCATTCAGACGGTCCCTATCTATATTTACGGTTATTGAAGGAAAATCCGAATCGGGCCGCAGAGGTACTCGAACTGCTGCAAATGAACGAAGGGAACAGTTCCGGCAGGGGAATCGGATGTACGAGTTGGGATGGTGAGGTGTATGCGGATCAATTCTGGCGGCATTACAGCTTCGGAAACATTAAGAATCGGCCATTTTCCAAAATCTGGACGGATACGACGAACCCGTTGATGAAACAGCTCAAAGAGAAAAAGAAGCATGTAACAGGACGATGCGCAACCTGTCGCTGGTTGGATATATGCGCCGGAAATTTTCGAGTACGCGCAGAAGCGGTCAGTGGCGATGTCTGGGCGCCGGATCCGGCTTGTTATTTAACAGATAAAGAAATCTCGTAGCTCCGGGAATACATAAAGGAGTGGATGCCTATGCTTTTTCCTGATTATAGACCGCGCCGCTTGCGACAAAGTGAAGGGCTTCGCCGAATGATCCGCGAGACGACGCTTACCGCGGATGATCTTATTCTTCCCTTGTTTGTCACCGAAGGGAAAGGCGTCAAAAACCCGATCCCTTCAATGCCGGGTCACTTTCAGCTTTCAATCGACAATCTTATTGCTCCAGCGGAACATGCCACGGAACTCGGCATCCCTGCTGCGATGCTTTTCGGCATCCCGGACAAAAAAGATTCTCTTGCAACGCGCGCCTACGCAAACAATGGTATCGTTCAGAAGGCAGCACGTAAATTGAAAGAATCCATTTCCGATCTCGTGGTGGTCACCGATGTGTGCCTGTGCCAATATATGGAGCATGGTCACTGCGGTTTCGTGGAGGGCCACCGTATCGATAACGATGCAACGCTGGAGTTGCTTGCAAAAACCGCATTATCTCACGCCAAGGCCGGTGCCGACATGGTGGCCCCTTCCGATATGATGGATGGACGGGTTGCTGAAATACGGGGAACATTGGATGAAAATGGATTCAGCAACACCCCCATAATGTCCTATGCAGCCAAGTACTGTTCCGCCTATTACGGCCCGTTTCGCAGTGCAGCCGAATCCACGCCGCAATTTGGAGATCGAAGAACCTATCAAATGGATCCCGCCAATGCACTGGAAGCCATCCGTGAAGTGACGTTGGACATCGAAGAAGGCGCTGATATCATTATGGTTAAACCTGCATTGCCATACTTGGATATTATTTACCGAGTTCGTGAAGAGATCGATCTACCGGTTGCGGCCTATAACGTTAGTGGAGAATTCGCCATGATCAAAGCCGCCGATCGTATGGGATGGATAGACGGTCATCAGGTGATGCTGGAAACACTGACTGCCATCAAACGGGCAGGCGCCGATATGATTCTCACCTATTTTGCACTGGAAGCCGCCGAAACACTTAGAAAGATATCGGACGCGTAAAACGAATGGGAACCATAACATCACCGAAAGTCAGCCCATCCCCCCATGGTAATCATCCCCATGCCAATCATCCCAATGGCAATCATCCCAATGGCAATCATCCACCGGGAAATCACAAAGATAAACAGGATACGTTGCGCCTGGTTGCATGGGAAATTACGCGGAACTGCAATCTATCATGTGTTCATTGTCGCGCTGCCGCAACCAATGGGCCCTATGAGGGCGAACTGGAAACAAATACTTGTTTACGCGTGCTGGATGAGATTGCGGAAACCGGAACGCCCATCGTCATTTTAACCGGTGGCGAGCCGTTGTTGAGACCCGACATTTTTGAAATCGCCCGATATGGAACGGATCTTGACCTAAAGATGGTAATGGCCCCTAATGGAACACTCATAACGGAAAATATCGCCAAAAAAATGGCAGATGCCGGTATAAAGCGTATCAGCATTAGCCTGGATGGCTCGACAAAGGCATCACATGATCGATTTCGAGGTGTCGACGGCGCATTTGACGGTGCACTGAAAGGGATTGCCCATGCAAAGGCTTCAGGCATCGAATTTCAAATAAATACAACCATCACCAAGCAAAATCTCCATGAAATTCCTAAAATCCAGGCGTTGGCGGTGGAATTGGGTGCCGTTGCCCACCACATTTTTCTCCTGGTTCCAACAGGACGCGGCAAATATATCTTAAATCAAGCGATCACCGCAACAGAATATGAAAAAACCCTCAACTGGTTTTATGATCAAAGGGGCCAGTCTTCGTTGCAACTAAAAGCCACCTGCGCGCCACATTATTATCGCATCCTGCGGCAACGGGCCAAAGAGGAAGGCGAGACCGTTACCTTTCAATCCCATGGATTGGATGCGGTCACCAGAGGGTGTCTCGGCGGTACCGGTTTCTGTTTTATTTCGCACCGAGGAATCGTACAGCCCTGTGGATTTCTCCAGGTAGACAGCGGTGATATTCGCAAACGTACGTTTACGGATATTTGGTTTCGATCGGAGGTATTTGTTGCGCTGCGAAATTTTGATAACCTTGAAGGCAAATGCGGCGCCTGTGAGTATAAGCGTGTCTGCGGCGGTTGTCGAGCCCGAGCCTTTGAGGCGACCGGCGATTATTTAGCTGAAGAACCCCTCTGCAGTTACCAGCCCTATTCGACGAAGGGATGAGACCATGAAAATCAGTGCATTAATGGTACCAAACCCCATTACTGTAACCGAAAACGCCACTTTCAACGAAGCCTTTGATCTGATGAAAGTAAACTCCATTCGGCACCTGCCCGTTGTATCCGAAGACAATAAACTGAAGGGATTCATCACCCTCGCCGATCTGAAACAAGGATTTATCCCTTCCATGGTGGGTGATTTATCGCTTCATGATTTAATGATCAAAGATCCCATTACCGTTGATCCGGATGACGACATCGAATTCGCAGCCCAACTCATCTATAAGCATAAGATCGGTGGAATGCCGGTTCTAAAAAACAAAAAGGTGGTGGGCATCATTACGGAATCGGATATTTTAAGAGCATTTATCGACATGATGGGTATCCTTTCGGCCAGCTCCCGAATAGATGTAGTAATTGGAGACAAACCGGATGCTTTTAAAAAGGCATTGCAAGTAATCCACGATCACGGAGGAGAAATCATAAACGTCGGTCAAACGACGCAAGGCGGCCGTAAGCGAATCTTTTATTTCCGGCTCGCCCCCTGCAAAACAGCGGTTATCCAATCAGCCTTAGAGGAAAACGGGTTTCAGGTTGTGGACGTCATGGACTAATGGGATTATTTTTGAGTACTAGCGAGCGCATTCAGAACCAGCGT
>JAHEHB010000082.1:0-7489 GCA_024644775.1 Deltaproteobacteria bacterium | reverse complement strand
AACAGCTGTTATCCAAACAGCTTTAGAGGAAAAAGGGTTTCAGGTTGTGGAAGTCATGGACTAATTTAATATGATTATTTTTGAGTAGAAGCGAGCGCATTCAGAACCAGCGTAATCGGTCTGTCTTCTTCGCTTTTCCCAGTGAAACGAATGGGACCAGGATTCCTGTAGTTGTCCGGGCCAGGATCTGCCGCAAGCCATTCTTCCCGAAATGCTTTTACCACCGTGTAGGCAACAGAGTTCAGATCCACAATTGTTTTCTCCAATACGAGCTCGAGTTTTCCCTTTCTTTCTTCCAGGTGCATCAGTGGGGCAATTGGAATACCGATGGGTTCCCATTGGGAAAACCCTTGCTCTAAGTTCCTGATGGCAGCCATCTGCCCGGTGGAACCGTTTGCAATAAGGCTAAAAACGGTCAGCCCCAAATTGTAGGTATAGACACAGTCAAACCGTGTGGGATCACTTCCTCTTCCATCGTAGCCGTAAAAATGGAGTTGGGTGCTAAATTTCGGCACAGATTTGTCGTATATCTTCATTACAGGTGCGGGAATAGCATCATGCTTCTTTAGAACACCTTTTTTAATCAACGCCTGCTGGAGGGTTTTGACTGAAAAAATGGAAGGCCGAACCATGAGCAATTGGCCATTTGTGTAATCCCGGAAAAGGACCGGCCCGTAATAGTCGGGGTCGAGTTTCCCTTGTTTTAGCGTCTTTTCAAAGTAGTTCCGTTCGATCCCGATCTTGTATAGGCCTTCTTCTTTCAGATAGTCGAGATAATCCATCACAAGCCCCATCAACACCTTCTCGGTCTCCACCTTGGAAAATTGGAAATTTCCATGACTGTCCCGCTCTGTGAGGAGTCCCTCCCGGAAAAATTCGGGAAGGTCGTTGAACAGCTCGTCATCCCGGGTATTCCAAATCGTAAAGGATGGATCTTCCCGAGACCGTCGAGCCTGTCTGCGCAGATATTCCATTCGATCTTCAAGAAGTGGAAAATCGGAATGAAAAACCGTGTCGTGCGTACGATTGTAATCCGCGATAATTCCGTTTAATTTGATAATAAACACTTGGATTTCATTAATGAATTCTAAAATCCCTTCCGGTATGACGATGACGCCATAATTCTTCCCTACCGCCGCCCTGCGTACGATGCCGTCACAAATTACGCGGGAAAGATGCCGCAGGGTCATACCGAATGCCGTATAATCGGTGATTCCGTTACGATTCGCCCGATCAATTCGTCTATTGTCGATGTAGTCGGCGAGATCTTCTCCAATGAGTGTAATGTTTGCATGGGTTTGTAACGCAACCTCAAGGGCCAAGTGACTGGCCACCCTCCCCATGACTTTACAAATATGCCAGTATTTAACATCTGAGCTACAATCGGTACAAAGATTAGCGACCTCCTTGGCAAACGCTCTGGCGGCAGAGTGAAATCCAAAGGATATGGGACAGAGCACTCGATCCTCTGCGTCTCGAACCTGAATATCACCATCGATGGTTTTGGGAACACCAATAACCTGGACACCGTCTTCAAACAAGTCTTCCGCAAGAAAGGCGGCATTGGTATTTGAATCGTCTCCCCCGATAATCACGAGTGAATCGAGCTTCAATCGTTTACAGGTCTCTTTGGACAATGCCATTTTCTGGGCGGTATCGATTTTCGTACGCCCCGTTTTTATCATCGTAAAACCGCCCACATTCCGATACCGGTCCACCAGATCACCGGTTATCTCCACGGCTTCATTTTCAATGACACCTTCAGGACCTAGCAAAAATCCAAATATTCGCGTATCCGGGTTGGCTTTTTTGGCCGCATCGTAAAGTCCTGCAATCACGTTATGTCCACCCGGTGCCGGACCGCCGGAAAACACAACACCAATGTGTCGCTGTCTGGTATATGCTTCCTTGATTGTATTATCAATTGTATCATCTGGGGTATCCACCCGCTCCACTCGCTGGACCGTATTATTGATGATATGGGGAAGCTGTTTCATCGCTTCTTGATGAATGGTGAAATAATACGGACCGTCTTCTTTTATCCGTGTACAGGCACCGGCGAACACATCACAGATGGGGGGACAATACGCGCGACGCTCCAACAGCTCAGGATTAATATTGTTGGTAACCTTTTGGATTTCCGGTTGTCGCAATAGTGTTTCAACATTGATTGTATCATCAGACATTGATACCCTCCAGTTGGTGGTGTTTTCGTTATTCACATCATTAATATTTTGAAAAAAATACTAAATACGAAACACTGAAAACTTTATGAATTTAGCTTATTACGGATTCATCACCAATGACAAGTGACTAATGGCCAATATCGTTTTTTATATACGATACTCTTTGTTGTGTTGCAAGAATCAGATATCATACATGAGGGCCAGGTCATTTAGACGCGTAATTACTTGGATATGCATATATTCGATTATATTTCGGAATCATGGAAATTCCAAGCACCAAAACACAAATACCAAATAAAAATCAATGACCAAAATACAAAATTCAAAACATTCAGATCGGCCACAAGATACTAGACAACTTATTAGAATGTTTCGATCATTGGACCTATCCGCCGTACAAGACTTCCGCCTTCGAAAGAGCGCCGAAGCTTCGGCGGAGGAGCTTGGCAGGCGGGTATTGGAATTTGGATATTATTTGAAATTTGAGTATTGAAACTGGCGATTTGGAATTTTTAACCTGCATCCGGAAAATCAAATTGTTTTCATCTGGCTGGGTTACGATTTACTTTAACGTTACCGAACAGCGATCCTATTGCGACCTTCCTCTTTTGCTTGATACAATGCCTTGTCGACTCTGATGAAAAGCGAGTCGGGTTTAAGATCGGTTGATTCCGCCTGGGTGACACCAATACTAATCGTTACCCCCACCGAT
The DNA here is from genome assembly GCA_024644775.1 of Deltaproteobacteria bacterium. The sequence goes on along the minus strand of JAHEHB010000082.1, from coordinate 4,591 downwards.
TCTCCCCTATGAAGGAAATCGGTCTTTTCGATACATTGGCGCAGCTTCTCTGCAACTTCGACAGCACCTTCCTGTCCCGTTTCGGGAAGAAGCGTTACAAATTCTTCGCCACCGAATCGTGCCAGAAAATCACTCTTCCGAAGCAGCGGTCGTACGCGTTTTATAATCTCTTTTAGGCACAAGTCGCCCACAGCGTGTCCATATCGATCATTGATGGATTTAAAATGATCCACATCCAATAGAAGCACGGAAAATGAATGTTTGTGGCGGAGAAACCGCTGCAGTTCCTCACGGAGGCGTTTTTCATAAGCTCGGCGGTTGTATACGCCGGTAAGCGGGTCCGTCAGGACTTCATGCTCAAGTGTCTGCGCACGATCCTTTGCGACGCTAATCTCATTTTTCATTTGGTGAAGATTACTTTGGAGCCGTTCCATTTGTTTGTTCATCTCCACCATCCGAGCGCTGTCCGTATCCCGTTTCTGCTCAATGGCTTTTTGAATGGTGCTGAGACTTGTCCCAACGGTTCGCTTTAATTTTGAAAGGCTTTCACTGAAATCGACGTCTTGTCTAAGTTTTCCAATCTGTTTTTCAAGTAAGGTTGTAAATTCGGTGTTGTCCCGGTGACCTTCCTGAGTGAATGGAAGCGGGGCAAGAATATGGTTTTCTACTTCAAGAAGTCTTTCCCCGATTTCCCTGATAAATGCTGCTGCCTCTTCCCTTTCTCCTCCGATTCGGGAAACATATTCCTGAAGAAGTGAGACAATTTCATTTCGGACGTGCGAAAAATCCTCTAGACGGTCCATCTGTTGAATTTGGTCTTCAAGATCTTTCAGTCTCTTAAAAGAGGTTTTGTCCAAATTCAGCTTGAATTCCTCAACAATCTCGGCGTATGTCTTTTTAAGCTGGTCCAATGTCTCTTCTTGTGAAGTACCCTCTTTTGCAAACCGGTTAAACCACCGGTTCACCAAATTCGTTTGTTTTGGATCTCTTGGGGCATCCTCTTGTAAGGTCATATCTTTGAGTCGTCGAATGGGAGCTTTCAGATCGTCAATGTTGGCACTGTTTTTCAGTATCTGTTTCAAGGTATCGAGGGATTTATGAATGCTTTTGTTTTCTTCTGTTCGAAGCAGTTCAACAAACATCAGCAGGGTATGCTGATAAAATCCCGATAGATGGACTTCTTTTTCTTCCAACTCGGTTAACTGCTTTAATAGCCGATTCTTCTGAATTTGGGCTTTCTCGAGCTTGGCATTCAATTTTTTGATATCCACCGCGGTCTCTGAACTTTCCGTTGTTTCAAATGCGTTACCGTGAGCTGCCATATCCATCAGCTCGGTTATTTCAGATCTGGAAGAAAGCCTTGACGCCAAAAACTCAGCCGTTAATTGTTTCCCGGCCGCAGCAAGCCCTTTGAGTTCCTCCACAATAATGTCGGAAAATGCTTTTAAACGCCCATTAGATGGATCTTTATCCATATCAAACGATATCCTTTCCAATCGAAACGGTATTCAGCCGATCCAAAATCAATCTAAAATCTATTTAAAATCAGTTTAAGTAAATGCAATTTTCATTCCACAATCATGACCTCTAATGGCCGGACAGCCCTGCTCGACGATCCCTATTGCCAGTAATAACGGATATGCTCCTGCGCGATGTTTACGATTCGTTTCGACTATTGGATATTGGAATTTGAATATTGTTTGGAATTTGTCCATTGAAATTTGGAATTTTTAGTCTGCATCCAGAGAATCATCTTGCTTTCACCGGGTTATTACGATCTGCTTTGACGTTACCGTGCGTAAAACAGAGGGCTCTCTTGACACAACAGCAGCTTTATCCTATCCTGCAATTGTAGGATTTCACTATAAACACCACGATTCTCCTATTTTTAAAACCATACGCATCGACGTTGAATAACAAAATGGGGATCGAGAGTTTCCGAACCGACCGATAGGGGTCAAGTCGGTCGTGTTCAGGTGGATACTTACGTTCCGGCAGTTGAATATCCAACTATTTATTACAGGGTATATAGTCGGCTAGCCTCGATTATTGCACGCAAATTGGTATTCAGAATGAATTAACGACTATAAACAGGGAGGACATAACATGAAGAAGAAAATTTACATTGGATTTGCAGCACTAATGGTATTGTTTTTTACCGTTTCGACACCGGTATTTGGAGACGACATCGAATTGGCCAAGAAGTCGACACTGGAAGAAATCGTTAAAAGAGGAGAGCTGAGGGTTGGCTTCGAAGCAGGGTATCTCCCTTTTGAAATGGCGGACAAAAAAGGAAGATTCATCGGTTTTGATATCGACGTTGCCAAAGAGATGGCCAAAGCCATGAAGGTCAAATTTGTTCCGATCAACACCGCGTGGGACGGTATTATTCCCGCTCTGATAACAAAAAAGTTCGACATCATCATGAGCGGCATGACCATTACGCAGGAAAGAAACCTTAAAATCAATTTTGCGGATCCGTACATCATCGTCGGTCAGACCATTCTACTCAACAAAAAGCACGAAGGCATTGTCAAATCATACAAAGATCTCAATGATCCCAAATTTGTCGTCACTTCAAAGCTGGGTACCACCGGTGAACAAGCCATTAAACGAATGATCCCCAAGGCCACTTACAAGTCTTTTGAGGTCGAGTCGGAAGCCGCGCTGGAAGTGTTGACCGGAAAGGCGGATGCCACAATCTATGATCTACCATTCTGTGCGGTGTTCATGGCGCAACAGGGTGCCGGGAAACTTATTTTTCTGGACGAACCGTTTACGTTTGAACCGCTGGCATGGGCTGTCCGGAAGGGTGATCCGGATTTTCTCAACTGGCTGAACAACTTTTTACGCCAGATAAAAAACGACGGACGATATGAACGAATTTACAACAAATGGATCAAAAGCACGAAGTGGATCAAAGACGTTCAATAAATCGATACGGTTCGGTTGCCGGAAAGGATGTTTCTGGCCGGCAGATCCATGGAAATACCCTGGTTCTGCCGGCTTGAATTGCCATTCAACCACGCGTATGGGTCGATAACTCAAATTTGATGGTTTCGCAAAAAGTCGAAAAACACGTTTTTATGTCATTCCGGCCCCGTATGAAATACGGGATAAACCGCAGCCGTAATCCAGTCAATTCAATGACCTCTGGATGCCGGTCGAAGATCCCGTTCTTAGCGGGGATCAAGTCCGGCATGACGGTTTTAGGACTTTTTAGGAGTTTATCAAATTTCGCACCTTGTAATTATGTCTCGGAAATTCTACAAAACAATAAAAATATAGGATAAATTTTTTTGAGGCCTGAGTTTTTGCCTCACTCATTCCAATTGGGGCGAAGCCCCTTAATTGAGAAAAAAAACTGATGGGACGCACATCAATCGTTCGGCGTGGCATGTCGGATAAAAGATATTACTTCTGGGTCGGTGTTTTCATCGTGATGGTTATCTCGCTCGTATTTTTTATCTACGCTGCGACCATGCGGATCGAATATGTTTGGGGCTGGCATAAGCTGTCCAGCACCTTCTTCTATCACGAACAGGTTGAAATCAGTTCGGAAATCGAGGGTACGGTGGAACGAATCACCCCCAAGGGGGAGCAGGCCGTCATCACGGTCAAAGGCGTCGACGAAAGTGCGTCCTACACGGTGCCAACAGAAGACATCCGCGTCTCTGATAACGATTTTGTCTATCCCGGCGACCCCCTAGCGACTTACGGTGAATGGCGGCCGGGCATCATGATCCAAGGGCTCTGGATAACGTTAGAGGTCAGTATCTTTTCAATTTTATTCGGGGTGCTTATCGGCGTTATCGGCGGGATTGCCCGAATATCGGATAATCCGGCATTGAAATGGTCTGCGATTACCTATGTGGAGTTGATCCGGGGGTCTCCCCTGCTGGTTCAAATTTTTATTTGGTACTTCGTTCTGGGCACCGTGATCAATCGGTTGCTGGTGACCTATGGAATTCATGAAATCCCTAATATCTGGTACGGCGTCGCGTCCCTGGCCTGTTTCACCGGAGCTTATGTCACCGAAATCGTACGATCCGGCATCCAGTCCATTCACCGCGGACAGATGGAAGCGGCCCGTTCACTGGGCATGACCTACCCCCAGGCCATGCGGTACATCATTATGCCCCAGGCGATGCGTCGGATCCTGCCGCCGCTGGCTGGTCAGTTCATCAGCCTGATCAAGGATTCCTCGTTGCTTGGCCTTATTGCCGTACGAGAATTAACCAAGGCAACCCGGGAAGTAATCACCACGCAACTGAATCCGTTTGAGATGTTCTTCACCTGTGCCGCCTTGTATCTTGTGATGACCTTTGCACTTTCGATGTTCGTCCAATACCTGGAAAGGAGAACGGTGGTGTCGTGATTGACGTTCGCCACATATACAAAACCTTTTATACACCACAGGAAGTCAATGCCCTGGTGGATGTCTCAACCGCCATCGACGCCGGTGAGGTCGTTGTCGTGATCGGACCGTCGGGTTCTGGGAAAAGCACCTTTCTGAGGTGTCTCAACCATCTGGAGACCGCCGATAAAGGGCACATATATATAGAAGGCATCGATTTGCTGGATCCCAAGA